>DATFMK010000316.1:0-5044 GCA_035267005.1 Balneolales bacterium | reverse complement strand
ATTCGTTTCAACCGTATTTATCGAATAATTCGATGTATTGTAATTTGGATCTTTGATAGTTTTACCTGTATAAGTAACAATATCCTTAAATGTTGAATATTCTATTGGATCACTGATATACAATTTTTCTATGATTTGTTTTAGCCCATATCCATGACTATCATCTCCACTGTTATCAAACCCGTTGATGGATAACCCTGGACGCTTTACGTGAAAAACATCCCGATAAAAGCGATGGTTCATTCCATTTGGCGGCAAACTGTCCAAGGTAACCTGACTGTATGCACACACTGTACTGATGATCAGTATTCCCAAGGCCAGGAAATACCTGCATAATATCCTCAAGCCTCTCATTATTTTCCCCATTTTTAGTTTATGATAATTTTAACTTTTTACGCCAATAGTAACCCTATCTTTTGACGGTAATTCTCTGTTGATAATAAAAATCGTATTTAGCTTACTTTAAGTCTTTATATTCAAATGCGTAATTATATGCTTTTCAATCGTCTTCTTTTCTAATCAACCATTTTATTTCTTTACATAAAGACCAAACCCTTCTGATACGGGCGTAGAGTCTGAGCCATTATCTACTGTTACTCCATTACCAAACGATCCATTTAAATCCGGGGCAATCCAAAACACGTAATTACTGTGCCCGCTGGTATATTCATGAATTACCGAATCATACTTGGCATGTAATACCTTGCCTCGTGAAAAGCGCCAATAGAATTTAAATCGTTTATCCGTGCTGTCCTGAATGATGCATGTAATCCGGGCCGTATCCCCCACGGCTACCGTATCCGGTTGTACTTTTACCTGCAGAATACGGGTTTGATACCCCGCCCATTTATCCCCGGGATCGGTACTTCCGGCGGGTAAAGAACAGCCGGACAACCACAGGCAACCCACCAGCAAAACAGGTAGTAACCTCATAGTTTTTGGTTTGAACCCAATAACTACAGAATAAAACCAATGTATCTTTTTCATAAATGCCTCTCTGTCACACTCTTTATACCCCTTGATGTGATGATATTTGAATCTGGTCGTTACCGTAAACAGTTTGGTATTCAAAGATATCGAGAAATACAAGGGTAGAAGTATAATAAAGATAATACTACAAATTTAAATTTAGTATCTCATTATAATATCCCTTAATTATATAGAGTAACTTATATGTTAATTGTTACAAAACATATAAAATAGATACAATCTGTTTCAACACATATCCATGGTTGTTATCCCCACCGTTGTCAAACCTATTGACAGACAGGTACGGTGTTTCACCAAGTATTGCGTCTGTTTGCCGGCAGATTCCAGGTATTTTGCGCCCGGACAAACATTACCCCTGCCATCATCAGGATGACCAAAACAAATACTTGTTTCTTCATGTAAGCCCCCGTTAGCTTATTTTGATGATTACTTTATTAAGATAGGTATGTTAATATTCCCTATTACAGCATTTGAATCACTAGAGCCATTATCTACTCCTACTGTACCACTAACAATAAAAATGGTTCCCTTTTTCATATTATTAAAAGAAGGAGCTACATAATTTATATACGAACCAATTACTGTTCCATTTACAGCCAAAGTATCTGTCCCTAATAACCAGTTAAATTTAAAGCGAGTATCCAAGCTATCTTGAATCACACAATGTATAAACATGGTATCGCGTGAAACCACCGTATCCGGTGTCATATCGATACGTAAAATCCTTGTTTGAGGTGGTTTGGTAGTATCGGTTCCAGATTGTCCCACACCAAAACCACAGGCTTGCAGCAAAGCAGCCATTAGAATGCATACGATCAATATTTGTTTCATATAATAATCCTCTTCATCAAAAAGTAATATCTTATATCATTCTAAATAGTTAATTTTAAAGTATTCCTATTCTTTAGATATCATACTGTAAATTAAACAGAACACTATTTTGAAATTATCGTTTAATAAACATCTTAAAAGTATTCCAAAAGTAAGATCGTTTAAAAACGATTTAAATATAAGTTACATGTTTAGTGTGACTAAATCGGTATACAAATACAATTATGTTTATACGAATATTAAACACTTTTCAATTATTGAGTATTATCACATTCTAAAACCCTCATGTCACGAGATTGTAACTCGTGACAATTTAAGGTTGATACAGTGATTATCTTTGATTGTAACCTCGTTAGCAGTTCCTATCCTGCTAACCGGCTTCATTTTTATTACTAGCTAATTTACCGTTATAGTAAAATTTGATTGTACCCACATAGCGTCTATCGATCCATTATCAACAATAACATTAATGACTATATAATTATCGGGATTACTGGGCGCCTTCCATTTAATATGATTCTCGCTACTGTAGAAACACTTAACACCATGGTATGTCGTATCTTTCCCACCTATATATGTTCCAATAGATGGCATATACCAATAAAACTTAAACGTACTATCGGTACTATCTGATATATTACATACAAACAGTGCCGTATCGCCAGGCGCTACTGTATTTGGTACAGCATAAGCTGATAGTATTGTAGTTTGATCTGGAAGGTCTCCTGGGTTACTAGTGCCAAAACCGGAGATTTTCAATTTGCAACCAATACCTGCTACTAATATAATAACGGTAATTAATAAAGTTCTTTTTATAAATTCCTCCTAACGCTGCAATGCATATTCTTAAATATGCCAAGCAAAATTTAAGATACAAGCTATGCATACTTACAAATGTGTTTTATACCCTCATGTCGTAAGTTTCACCCTCGTTCCCAACGTATCGTTGGGAAAGCAAGCCCCCGGAAACTCTGTTTCCATTCTGCATCTTACCATTTTGTCCTCACTTCAAGCAACCCTTCTTCTCCTTCATAATACCGTGCACTGGAATATCGCCAGTATGCCGGTTCCTCAACATATACGCGCCGGACCGGGTTGTAGTGTATATAGTCTATCTTTTGGATCAACATCTCCTCATTCAGTATTTGTTGTGGGTAACTTCCCTCCTGCCAAACCTGGTAGGTACTCGTTTGTTTATAGGTGAGTTTAGCTTTGTGCAATTTATTCAGCCACAGGTAGGACCGCCTTTGTTTCAGGTAATCTATGATCATGCGGGCGGTGTAACTTTTAAATTCTTTGATGGTTTTCCATAGATCCGGTGCTTTGGCAATAAGGTGTAGATGATGTTCCATAACTACCCAGGCGTAAAGGATTAATTTCCGCTCTTTTTGAGTAAACCGTATGGACCCGAGTAATTCCATGACTATGTCAGAATTGGTAAATAAGGGGAACCCCATCCACAATGGTATGGTCAGAAAATGGGGCTGGGCTTCTTCATATATGTTATTACGGGATCGTGTCATGGATTTAGTTTATACGAAGCGGAGCTTCTGGGGCGTGCGTCCCCAACGAGACGTTGGGAACGAGGGAGTGGATCCTGCCCTTGATTATAAACAATCTGTAAGATCTGCTTTAAACCATATCCGTGGCTATTATCAACTCCATTATCAAACCCATTAATGGTTAAACCTGGATGTTTCATGGGTAAATTTGGTAGACTGTCATGTATAACATCAGTAAAAAATCGATGATTGTATGTCGAACTGGGCATTGAATTAAATGTTTGTCCATATATTATCCCCGGGATCATATAAAGTATAATTCCAAAAAATGCAGTTATTCTATTTTTGCCAGGCATTTTCTACCCCTTTTTTTAGTTTGATTGTAATATGTTAGACTATTAATACTCTGATAATTTTTACGTATAATCCCCTTCAATAAAGTACGAACTCTACTTAAAACCTGAATGGCTACAATGATTTTTATGACAGTAACCTCGTTAACAGTCCCTATCCTGCTAACCGGTTTCTTTTTTATTACAGGCTATTTTACCGTTATATCAAAACTTGTATCAACCTCATAATTGACTTTAGATCCATTGTCAACTGTAACCTCAATTGTATAAGTATAAGGCTTACTAGGCGCCTTCCATTTAATATGATTTTCTGAAGTGTAGAATGCCATAACACCATGATAGGTTGTATCTCTCCCACCTATTGGGGTTCCGGGAGTTATATTAGACCAATAAAACTTAAATGTACTATCAGTACTATCTGATATGTTACACACAAACAGTGCTGTATCGCCAGGTACTACTGTTTGTGGTATAGCATAAGCCGACAATATGGTAGTTTGATATGTAGGTAAATCTGGTCCTCCAGAACCATAACCAGATGGTTTACAACCAATAATGGCTAACAATATGCAAACGGTAATAAGTAATGTTCGTTTCATAAATTCCTCCTAACGCTGTAAAGCATATTCTTAATTAGCTAATCAGAATTTAAGATACAAGGTTAACTTATTGACAATCGTTACATTTTACAATAATTAACGCTTGAAGTAAATTATATCTAATCTTATCCATATTGTCTAAATGTATATACCAAGGTAAGCAATATTAATAGTTAATAAATAGCATACATGATGGCTATTTCGGTCATATGGTGCCAGTCATTTTGAAGTAAATAGCGCCACTTTCCATGAACGATATTACGAGTTAAAGGTTACTGGTTCAAGTGTTGTTTTTTGCGCATAGATTCTTCTTTGAGTTCGATTCGGTGAGAGGAGTAGACCACCCGGTCCAAAATGGCATCGGCCATTTTTTCTTCCCCGATGACCCGGTGCCAGCTGCTGACCGGTATCTGGGAGCAAAGAATGGTAGAGGCCCTGCCATGACTGGCGTCGATCAGGTCCAGGAGCAATCCGCGATCGGACGGGTCGATGAAATGCAGCCCAAAATCATCCAGGTTGAGCAAGAGGGTCTTATTTAGGGTTTTCATGAATTTGGAATAGGTACCCTCCAGACATGTCAGCTTAGCCTGATTAAAAGAATCAGAACCGGCTGTCAGATTGAAACTACTTAATTATTTCAATTCCACTTAGGTGCGATTAAAAGCGCGATCAGATCCGGCAGAACGCCGGCCTCAAACAATTTCAATTCCACTTAGGTGCGATTAAAAGCTGCAATCCTTTGCTTTCCCGGAGCCGCGCATAGGCCATT
>DATFMK010000315.1:0-4333 GCA_035267005.1 Balneolales bacterium | reverse complement strand
CCTAAAATTGACCTGTTAAAAAGAAAACTTGCTGAAGTTTGACGTAGGTTTGCGCATTATTTTTGATTAGAAAAAGAACAATGAATCAATGTTGTTGTTAATAAATCGTTAAAATGTAAGAATTTATGTGGATTTTTCAATCTTAAAAAATTAAATAAATAATTAATATTAGGTTATAATTTAAATATGGAAACGATTTTTTATTTAAAAATATAATAAATATACAAACGAATTACTTAATAATTAATATTAAAATGTTTTCGTAATTAAATATTATTTAGTTTCTTAGGCTTTGTAATTAAATAATTAAGGTTTATATTTATTTTAATTTGTTATCCATTAATCAAGAGCTACTAATTATGATCAAGAAAAAATTTACTCCGAAGCGAACTATATGCAAAGTTACTTTTAAGGTTCCTAAGGAATGGGCATCTAACGAAGTTTCACTTGTTGGAGATTTCAATAACTGGGATCCGGAAGCCAATAAGCTGGAATATAAAAAAGATGAGTGGCAAACTACGGTACGTCTGAAACCTCAGACAGAAACAAAATTCAGATATTTTATTGATGGTCAAAAATGGGCTAATGATGATAAAGCCGATGATTATGTTCCCAATAATTATGGAACGGAAGATTCTGTACTGATCGTCGGTAAATAATGGTATTACTGTAAATAAAGTTATAGTTTTAAGGGCCTCCGGTAGAGGCCTTTTTTATTTGAAGAAGGATATGTGAAATTTATTTGGGTAAGCCTTCTTATATTGATGTTTACAGTATCTGATAGTTAAAAATAATTCCATTTTGTTTGATGTAACATTATTTCAGAAACATCTGAATACGACTTGGTTAGGTCAGGATTTTAAGTATTACGAAACCATAGACTCGACAAATACCTATTTGAAAAAATTGGAAAATAACGATCTATGTCATGGAGCCGTATGTCTGGCGGATTTTCAAACAGGTGGAAGAGGACAGTATAAACGAAAATGGCTATCTAAACCCGGCGAAAATTTAATATTCAGCATGGTATTTTGTCCGGATACCAATAAACGTATTCTTGTTCTTTCCCTTCTCTCAGCTTGTGCTTTTGCTGATGTCATTGAGGATGATTACCAGCTTAAAGTGAATATTAAATGGCCCAATGATCTTTACGTAAAGGGGAAAAAAGTGGCCGGTATTCTAACAGAAACGATATTCAGTGGGAATAAACTGGAGCGTATAATTATCGGTCTGGGATTAAATGTCAATCAACGGGAGTTCGAGGGAGAAGTTCAAACCAAAGCCACTTCTCTTATTAATGAACTTGACGGACAAGTCATTTCCCGAGAATATATTCTTCAGCGTGCTTTAAAACATATTGAAGAGCTTTATATACTTTGGGAGGAGAACAATCCGGATCTCATCAAAAGAATAAATAAACGTCTGATTGGATATGGGGAAAAAGTAAAACTGAGTGTGGATGGTAAAATAGCTGATGAGACCTGTACGTTACTTGGTATTAATGAAGAAGGTTATATCCTGTTTCTGGATGAGAATTTGGATATACTTGTGTATACCTATCAGCAAATTCGAATAGTCGATGTTATTTAGCTCGGTCATTAACATACTGGAAGATCATCAGATTGATCCACATACCGATAGCTTGGTTATCGGGGTGAGTGGCGGAATCGATTCGATGGTTCTCCTGTCAGTTTTGAAAAAGATGAATTTCAGACTGATTGTGGTCCATGTGAATTATCACAAGAGAGGAACAGCTTCCGATAAAGATCAAGAGCTTGTAATGAAGACAGCAAAAGAGTTTGGCTACCCTTGTATCGTTCATGCTGTCTATCCGGATAAGGTAAAGGGAAATTTTCAGAAATGGGCGAGAACAGAACGATATAAAATATTCGAATCGGTAAGAAATGAATGCAATGCGCGGGCCATTGCGGTAGCTCATCATCAGGATGATCAAATAGAGACGATTTTGCAAAAAATTATGCGCGGTGCGGGTATAGAGTCCTGGCAGGGGATGCCTGTTTTAGAAGGTTATATACTTCGTCCCTTACTTCAGGTCAGTCGAAGTGAAATCCAAGCGTATGCTAAGGAGCATAATATTCCCTACCGTAACGATGCTTCAAATTTTGAATCGAATTATGCGCGTAATTTTTTGCGCAACGAATGGATACCCTACATGGATCAACTGTTACCGGGTTGGCAGAAAAATATTGCCGGCATTCCTCAAAAATCGGTTTTGTTTGAAGAATCTCTGGATTACATAGTACAACATTTGAAAACCGCCCACGACAGGATAGGTAGAAAGGCATTGCTGGCTCTGTCTGAAAATCTCCAGAAATCGGTAATTAACCACTTCATAAAAAAAGAATTTGGGCTTGTGAAGTCAGTGTCCGCTTCATCGCTGGATAACCTGCAGCATTTAAAACAACTACAAACCGGTGGTTATTTAGAATTAAGTAAACAGTTGATCATAGTCCGAGACAGAGATTCATTTGTAATCAGAACTATTGAAGAAGAAGCTATTCATTTGGAAAAATTATTGAAAAAGGAAGACGTAGAAGGAAAATCTGTCTTATTTAATGGATATATGTTTACCTATACTAATTGCATCCAAAGGGATTATGGAAAAGCATTATATGTGAATTTATCTCAAAATGACTGGCCGGTTACGATTAGGAAATGGCGGAATGGTGATCGATTTCAGCCATTGGGTATGAATGGACATAAAAAAATTTCGGATCTTTTAACGGATAAAAAAATAGATGCATCACTAAAGAATGAAGCGATGGTTATCGTTTCTTTTGAAGAAACAATTTGTGCAGTTATCTTTCCCCAATTTAAAAATTCAGAAATTGGTAGTATATCAGAAAATTATAAATGTGTTGATTCTACCAAAAAGGCATTGGTTATTCAAAAGTAAAACTTAGAGTTATGGCGTTTTTTTTACCAGAAAATATCACCTGCAATGGTGAAAATTTTAGACCTTTAATACCACGAAAAAAATTAGAAGAACGGATCTATGAGATGGGGCAGCAGATTAGCGAGGATTACAGAGGCAAGCGCCCCATTTTTATCGGAGTTCTGAATGGCGCCTTTATGTTTTTAGCCGATTTGATGCGGACAGTGAACATCCCCTGCGAGGTAGATTTCCTGAAATTGAGTAGTTATGGTGATGAAAAGGTTTCATCGGGTAAAGTTACAGATAAAAAGCAGATCGATGCTGATATTGAAGGCCGGCATGTCATTTTGGTTGAAGATATCGTTGATACTGGCCTTTCCATAAAGTATTTGGTGGATAAAATTAAAACTAAAAATCCCGAATCAGTTTCTGTAATTACATTATTGCATAAAAAAGACGCTACTATTCATGATGTGCAGGTCGATTATGTCGGGTTCAAAATTCCAACTCTATTCGTATTAGGATATGGACTTGATTATGCTCAGGAAGGAAGAAATTTGGCACAAATTTATGTTATTGATGAAAAATCTTCGATTAAGGATTGATTAGGTTTTAAATCCACTGTATCTTAAATACTCGTTAAAAAATATAGAGTACGGAGAGGTGGCTGAGCGGTCGAAAGCGGCACCCTGCTAAGGTGTTGAACCGGCTTCCGGTTCCGAGGGTTCGAATCCCTCCCTCTCCGCTCAGGTAAGGATGTCATAATCAACGATTGGGCATCCTTTTTTTGTATCCGCACCTTAACCGTTCTTCCTGGATTATCCACCGGAAAATTTTAACGTCCATAAAATCGAGGACAGTGTTATTTCTTTTATAAAATAATTTATTAATAAACGTGAGGTTTGGATAAGAATCACAGAGTTGTAATAATTACATTGAGAATACGACCTAAGAAAATATGACCTATCTTCGACGGACGACTGACCACCGACGACTGAGAGCTGTTTTGATGCATAATACATGATTCCGATTTCGAACTCACGTTGATGATACGGTTCTTCAGCATAAATAATGTTTAATTACTATCAGAGCGTTTCTCTGTCGAGGCTGTGAAAAAATATAAGTCAAATTCAATTGCCTTAAATAATTTAGGTGCTTCGCGCAATTTCGCTCTGCTTACCCACTCTCATTCTCCCGAAAGTATGCGGGACAAGTTCTCCCTGTCACGGATAAATCCGCGACAGGGAGAGGCTCTTCAACAAAATTCAAAAACAATTAAAAAATTAAGGTGCTTTGTCGTTTACATTGTTATTTTTTCACAACCTCTGTCGTCTGTCGTCTGTCGTCTGTCGTCTGTTGTCGGTGGTCGGTGGTCCTAAAAAAAACTCATTTAACAGTTACGTTTTATTAAGTAGATAGACTATAAGCTTAAACGAA
>DATFMK010000314.1:0-10033 GCA_035267005.1 Balneolales bacterium | reverse complement strand
AAATAGGGCATTTCGATTAGTTGGAGCCATGTAAATAATCTCCAAACAACCACAAACGACGTCATTCTCCGAAAAAAACGTCGGGACAGGCTGAACTTGATTCAGAATCCAGCCAAGGCGTGGACACCGTTTACAAACCGTGGTTTTAACCCCCAAACATTCCATCCAATTAAAAACAAAACAACACTCAAAGCCTTTAACCGGGAGATTCCGGGTCGGGGCCCGGAATGACGTCGGTGGGGAAATGTTTGGGAGCCAGATAATTAACCTCCTAGCCAAACCCAACCCCTAAACGACGTCATTCTGAACTTGATTCAGAATCCAGACAAAGCATTGTATTGTTTACAAACCGTGGTTTTACCCCCCAAACATTCCACCCAATTAAAGAGGAAACAACGTTTATAGCCTTTAACCGGGAGATTCCGGGTCGGGGCCCGGAATGACGTCGATAGTAGTGAGGAATGACGTCTATTGGGGCGGGGATTAGGCAAAAGAACTTTTTTGCAAAGTCTTCTATGACGCAAAGCTTCCAGTCTGTCTTTTGAGGCTGTTCAAAAAGTATAAATTTGAATAATTATGATTAAAAAATTTAGGATTCGTAAAAATCATTGCGATACTTTGTTGATTAATCGTAAGGCTAATAACTTCAGCATAATAGTCTTTTACACGTTCTTACCCCCCTTAATTCCCGGAAGTTTGCGGGATAAGCTCTCCCTAACAATAGGGAGGACATTTGTTCATCGACTTTATAAGCGTACATAATTTGTTTTTCGCTTAGATATTAAGTATAAATAATGGAATAACACCTAAAAAATTAAGGTAATCTTCTTATAGCAAAGTTATTTTTTCACAGCCTCTATGGTCGGTCGTCTTTATAAATGAATACGTATGTACGAAAAAAATCTCACAAACATATCTTTTACATATAGCCGCTTGTTTCTTACTTTTGTGATATGAAAAAGTTCATACTACAGAAAGATCAGTCTTCTCCTAAACCGGAAGATTTTAAAATTCCCTATAAAGAAGTATTAAATGAGCGGCAATATGAGGCCGTAATGTTTAATGGCGGATCCGCTTTGGTGATTGCCGGAGCCGGTACGGGAAAGACCCGAACATTGGTTTACCGGGTTGCCCGCCTGGTGGAAAGCGGCGTAGATCCAAGCCGAATTTTATTATTGACGTTTACCCGACGGGCTTCACGGGAAATGTTGACACGCGCGTCAAAATTATTGGACGAACGCTGTACAAAAGTCAGGGGAGGAACCTTTCATTTCTATTGCAGTCAGATATTACATAAATATGCCGGATTAATCGGTTTTCCGGAAAATTTTACGATTATAGATGCTTCAGATGCGATGGAAATCATACAGATGTTGCGAGCGGAATTGAAGTTCAATAAACTCCAAAAACGATTTCCCAGAAAAAACACACTATACTCGATGATCAGCACATCGATCAATAAGCAAATGAGTTTGCACGAAGTTGTCGATCAGGAGTATTCTCAATTTCTGAATCATCTTGATCGCATAGAAAAATTATCAGAAGAATATCATAAGTATAAGGTGGCCAATAATGTAATGGATTTTGACGATTTGCTGATCAACACACGGGATCTCTTACAGGAGAATGAAGAGGTCCGCTACAAAGTATCTTATCGTAATCAATACCTGATGGTGGATGAATATCAGGATACCAATGCTTTACAATCCGAATTGATTAGGTTGTTTTCTGCAACGCATCATAATGTGATGGCTGTTGGAGATGATGCCCAAAGCATTTATTCATTTCGGGGTGCTGATCACGAAAATATCATGCAATTCCCGAATCAGTTTTCGGATACTAAAATTATTAAGCTGGAAGAAAATTACCGTTCTACGAAACGAATCCTCAATTTAACCAATAAGGTTCTGGAACGAGCTTCGAAGAAGTATGATAAGAGACTTTTTACGCAAAATGATATCGGTGAACTTCCGGCATTGATCAAAGCTCCTGATGAAAGAGATCAGTCACGTTTTATCTCCCAAATGATTTTGCAGCTTCGGGAACAGGGTCATGAACTCAGCGATATTGCTGTGCTTTTCAGAAATGGACGTGATTCATTTGATTTGGAAATCGAGTTGAATCAGAAGAAAATACCTTTTATAAAATACGGCGGACAAAAATTTTCGGAAGCGGCTCATATAAAAGATGTGCTTTCATACATCCGTGTGCTTGTAAATCCACAAGATACCATTGCCTGGAATCGTATTTTGACATTACTGGAAGGTATTGGTCCCAAAACGGCGACGGACCTGATTGATTGGTTAAAAACGCAGGATAATCCTTATGAGATAGGAGCTTCCGATTTGGTCAGTGAGCGTTACTTACAGCAGATACATGCTTTGAGTTCCTTATTGCAGGATCTGAAGAAGAATGATTATCCCGTTTCAAAAGGAGTGGAGCATATTGTAACTTACTATAAATCATTCTGTGAAAATAAGTTCGATGATTATCCAAAACGACTGAAAGATCTGGAAGCCTTTATTGGCATTTCCGAAAATTATTCTACGTTTCGTAAGATGTTGGAAGATTTGGCATTAGATCCCATTGAGGCGACAGCGATTGATACGGAAGCATCCAAAAGAGATGAGAGTCCATTGATACTCAGTACGATTCACTCAGCAAAAGGACTGGAATGGAAAAGTGTTTTCATCATTCAGTGTCTTGATGGCGTGATACCATCAGGGTATTCCATCAAAAATGAAGAAGAGTTGGATGAAGAGCTGAGATTATTATATGTGGCTTGTACGCGAGCAAAAAGCAATCTTTATATCTCATATCCGGTCATTCAGAATACAAGTTACGGGGAATATTTTTCGAATCCTTCACGTTTTATAAATGATATTGAAGAAAATTTATTGGAACCCTGGGTTTTGGTGGAAGAGTCTGAAACAGATGTTCTTGATGGGGCGGAAGAAAAACAGGCACTCGAAGAGCATAAAGATCAGGAGTGATCATCACGATTTTAGAGCCTTTCCTTGTTTATACATATCATAAAAAAGCCATATGATTGGATAAGGAGGAACTATAATAGCGAGAATGATCTTTGCGTTTTTTGATGTATCATTCGGCTGTTCGATAATTCCGGCGAGTCCCGCAACGTAGAAAATGAAAAACACAAAAAGAATAAATGCAAGAATTATAGTTCCGGCAAAACCGAAATGAAAATATGACCACTTTAACATAAAATAATATACATTTCAGATTAAATAATTACGTAGATTTAAAGCTTCCTAAAAATATAAGATAAACCTTTATAGTATCCTTTTCATCATAAATGTTACCTGTAGTATCCATAGTTGGAAGACCAAATGTCGGAAAATCGACCTTATTCAATCGTTTAATAGGTCAGAGAAAAGCCATTGTGCACGATTCATCGGGCGTTACAAGAGATCGCCATTATGGTGATGTGTTCTGGAATGGCCGAGATTTTAAAATTGTAGATACGGGCGGCTATATACCGGATGATCCGGATTTGATGGTTGCGGGTATTCGTGATCAGGTTGATTACGCTATCGAAGAGTCAGATGTCATTTTATTTCTGGTCGATGTAGAAAGCGGCGTCACCGCATTGGACAAATCGGTGACGGCATTGCTCCGTAGATTAAAGAAACCGGTAATACTGGTAGCCAATAAAGCGGATAATGCCCAAAAAGCGTTACATGCTTCCGAATTTTATGAACTTGGTTTTGATGAGGTTATGGTAGTATCCTCAATGAGCGGAACAGGAACCGGAGATCTGTTGGATAGAGTTGTTGAAAATCTGCCAGAGGAAAAAAAGGAAGAAGAACCGCTGCCGGATACTCCCAGGATTGCTATTATTGGCCGGCCCAACGTGGGGAAAAGCAGCCTGATAAATTCCTTATTAAAAGATGAGCGAAGCATCGTATCTGAAATAGCGGGTACGACACGCGATTCTATCAACAGTATTTTAAATTTCGGAGGTCGTGATTATTTGTTGGTTGATACCGCCGGACTCAGAAGAAGAACACGAGTAAAAGAGAGTATCGAATTTTATAGCACATTACGATCTTTCAAAGCGATACGGGAATGCGATGTAGCATTATTATTAATAGACGCCATTCAAGGCTTTGAAGCTCAGGATATTAAAGTCCTCAGAGAAGCTGAAAAATTTAATAAGGGAATAATTTTAATTATCAATAAATGGGATTTGGTCGAAAGTGATCACAAACTTTTCAAAGAGTATGTCGATGCCATTTATGCCCGGATTCCATCTATGAAATATATCCCCATCTTATCAATTTCAGCATTGACCGGAAAACGTGTGAATAAGATAATCGATCTGATCGATCATGTTATTGAAGAGCGAAAGAAAAAAATTCCGACCGCGGTGTTCAATAAATTTTTAGGGGAAATCATAAAAGAACGACCTCTTCCATATAAAAGAGGACATCAGCTGAAAATTAATTATGGAACGCAGGTTAAAGCCAATCCTCCTGTTTTTATTTTCTTTATGAATCAGCCAAAGGATCTGCCCGCTAATTACAGAAAATATATCGAGAGTAAAATTCGGGAACGCTTTATCTTCGAAGGTGTTCCTGTTACCTTAACGTTCAAACAGAAATCGTAAGAGAACTGAATATTGTCTTTGATTGAAAGTACAATAAGATTTATTTTAGTACATTGAAAATATATAGGCAAAAACCAAAAATTTTGAAAGATTTTAAAGGTAAACGATGCCACAGAATTTAGAAAAACCAGTATTAAACGCCTTAAATAAGGATTATAAGAAAGAACGCAAACTAAACTTTCTTGAAAGAATTTATCTCCCGGAAATTGTTAAGGGGCTTTGGTATAGTATTAAACAAATGTTTCAGCCGACATTTACCATGCAGTATCCGGAAGAGCAATGGGATCCGCCGGCAATATTCCGGGGGCGTCCGGTTCTGGTAGAAGATCAGGGTAGAGAACGTTGTGTCGCATGTGGTTTGTGCGCCCGTGCCTGCCCGCCTTTGGCCATCAGCATGCAAGCAAATGAAGATTCCGATGATCCCAAAGAACGGTATCCGGACTTTTTTGAAATCAATATGCTACGTTGCATTTATTGCGGATACTGCGAAGAAGTATGTCCGGAAGAAGCTATTGTGATGAGTAAAGATTTTGATCTTGTATTCGAATCAAGAGAAGATGCTATCTATGATAAAGAGCGGTTACTGGTTCCTAAAGAGGATTTAAAGGAAAGATTGGATTTTCTCAGAGAATACAAAAACAGACAATTTGGCCAATTCTGGGATTTTCAGGAAGAAAACAATATTCACTCGGTTCGTAACAGAGACAAACGTTGGGAAACGAGTCTTTCTTTGGTTGAGATGCTGGAAGCTAAACGTGAGAAAGAAGAAGGTACACCAGCATAACCTTTTTAAATTCATATTTTGATAATTATCTATTGGACAAAGGCTATTAAAAAGTTTGAAACAATTTAATATCCATTGATGGGATTCTATGGACTTTAATAAAAAGAACTTGGAATACGTACTTGAAGATGCCACCTATCTTCAGGATGAGATAGAAGCGTTAAAATACGTTATCCAGGAGGTCCCTTTTGATGAAAAACCTGGTGGAGTAGAGTCCATTATAGAGATGATTGCATTAATTGATCATGCGCAGCTGCAGTTCTATCGTCCGATTTTGGAAGAAATAAAATCAAATAATCGACCCGATTTCAAAAAAATTAATCCTGATTTTAAAAACACTTTTGAGTTTGAAATGAAAGAAGGAGAATCGGTCGAAAAAGTATTAGATAGAATTATTAAACATAGAGCTGCACTAATTAATATTGCTAATAGTATCCCTGTAATTACCTGGCAAAAAAAAGTGACCATTAATCATAGGGATAAATCTTTATTTCAGATTATGCAGGAAATGATTCAGTTTGAAAGGGCACAGCTAAAAAAAGTTGCTGACCGGGTTATGGCTTTGGGTAAGGAAAAACAGCAAAAATAAAATCACCAAAAGAATCGATTATCCGTGACTAATGTATCCCACTTTTTATCTTTTGTTTTGCTAATAGCCTTTATCTATGCTGCAATAACATTTATCAAATTATTCATAGAAAAGAAAGAGTTAGTATACGTTTTTTACAGTTTGGCCTCAGCGGCACTTATTGTAACCACCCTAATCAATTTATCTGTAAATTACTTAATCAAATTCAATATTAGTCAGGAGAGCATAAGCATTTGGGGGAGTGTCGTTTCCATATCTTTTGTACTATGCGGACTGATGGTCCTTATAAGAAATTCAAAACCTGAATTTGCAAGATTTCCGGAAGTTTTTGTTGGTCTGCCTATTTTAGTGATTATTTCATTCCCTTTTATTTCCAGCACAATCATTTTAAAATATTGGCTTTTAGAGATTTATGAAGCTTGTGCATTATTGGTAGCCTTAATGATGCATTCCGTATTAAGTAAAAGAAATGCAGCACATTTGATTGTATTATCGGGAATTGGGTTATTTATTTTAGCTTATCTATTTTATTGGTTGCCTTGGGAAATGTTCAATTTAAAAAATTTGTTATGGCAAGCAGTTATGATCATAGGCGTGATTGTTATCATCCAGGGATATACCAGGATCGAAACGACTGTAAGAGAAGAAAATTTGGAGTCGTATTAGGACCGTCTGATTACTTCATCTAACATAAAATTATTAATTAAAGGAGTATTAATATGGCATTAAGTAAAGGTGATCAAGCACCCGATTTTACATTGAAAAATACAGAAGGCGAAGAGATATCATTATCAGATTTTACCGAGAATAAAAATGTAGTTGTTCTATTTTTCCCACTGGCATTTACAGGGGTTTGTACTAAAGAAATGTGCAGTACGCGCGATAACCTTAAAGTTTACGAAAATCTGGATGCTGAAATCCTTTCCATAAGTGTAGACAGTCAGTTCACATTGAAAGAGTTCAAAAAAGCCAATAATCTGAATTTTAATCTCCTGAGCGACTTTAATAAAGAAACAGCTGAAGAATACGGAGCTCTGTACGATAACTTTTTAGGTTTACACGGAGTTGCCAAACGTTCCGCATTTGTTGTCGGTAAAGATGGAAACATAAAATATGCTGAAGTTTTAGAAGACGCCGGCAAATTACCAGATTTTAACGCCATTCAAAATTCCTTAAATGGCAAAGCTTAATATCAGGAGAATCCATTTCTGGTATTAAATATACTTGAAGTATTAGCAGTAGTAATTTAGCGTATGGTCTAAACAGATCATACGCTTTTTTTATGGGTGATAAATTTCAATAGGGAAGATAGCAGAGAATATTTAGGAAGAAATATTTGAATCGAAAATATTATAACTTTACATAATATAAATTATACGACAATCTTATAGCTCTAATAGTAAACAGCTCGAGATTAGAAAAAATAAATTGGTAACCAATCCCCCAAAACCTTATGTCAGGACAATACTGATGGTGGTTTGTGGTGGTTAGTTAGTTGTTAAAGATGATCAATGTTATCAACTACGTATTAAAAAATAGAAATGATATATAAATACGTTTAACTCCGTGCTTCTCAGTGTAAAAAAGCTTTATGATAGCTCTGTGGTCAATAATAATACGTTATAATCCGCGGCTAATAAATCACCCATCAAAAGGAAACTCTGTATCATCCGATCGGTATTCCTGATATAATTCGAATAAATGTCGTACACCATAAATAATCAGAAAGATTCCGGACATATACGCGATACTTTGGGGATGAACAAATAATATTACGGCTACCAGCAAGGCAAATACACCAAGCCAGGTTAAATATGCCGTAAGAATGGAGATTATTCCGAAAATGACCATGAATATGGCAAATGTTACGGGAATAAGCTCGGGATAGATCATAATAAAGATCCCTGCAACAGCTGACGACGCTGCTAAAAAGGAATTTCCTCTAAAATAGACAGTCATAAGTGCCCACAACAGAAAAAAGCCTCCTACCAGTATATATAACCAATTTGGGAACACTAAAGTAAATATTCCTACAAGAATTGCCAGAATACCGTGGGTTAATGGACTTTGACCTTTTTTGTCTTGCATTAAAATATAAAATGATGCCATAATCGGGATAAGATTATTGTAGTATTGAACTTATGATGATTGTTGTTGAAAATTCCGAATAAATAAAGCAAGAAACAAATATAAAAGATTTAACCCCTACGAGCACAGAGATTTTACTGGGACACGGTGTTTTTATAATTTAGCATTTTAACTCTTGTTTTCGCCATTTCCGAATTCTGCTTCGTATTTTAGGGCTTCTTCGAATTCGTCTTGTCTGCCCGGGACATAGCTGTCTTTTTCGATCCAGTCGTATATGGTTGGTAACACCAAAAGCGTCAATAAAGTTGATGTGATGAGTCCGCCGATAACAACGGTTGCTAACGGACGCTGCACTTCCGAACCCGGACCAACATTAAAAGCCATGGGAATGAATCCCATACTCGCAACAAGTGCCGTCATTAAAACGGGACGTAAACGATCTGCTGAACCGCTTATGACCGATTCACGCACGGTGTGTCCTTTGGCACGCAAATCGTTAAGGTGTGCAATGAGTACAATCCCGTTTAATACGGCAACCCCAAATAATGCTACAAATCCGATACTTGCGGAAACAGATAAATACAAACCCCGCAACCATAAAAAGAATATTCCTCCGGATAAGGCGAATGGTAAGTTTAGAAATATCAGAAAGGTATAACGAATTTCTCCGAACATGATGTACATCAATCCCAAAATAATAAAAAGGGATAACGGGACGACAATGAGCAGATGGTTCATTGCCCGTTGTTGGTTTTCAAAAGCTCCACCGTATTCTACAAAATTACCTGCCGGAATGGCGATATTTTGATCTATGGCATTTTGAAGATTCGCAACATAGGTCCCGATATCTATTCCTTTAATATTGATACCAACAATGACGCGTCTCCAGCCGTTTTCCCGCACAATTTCACGCGGACCTTCCTGCGGAACGATTTGGGCAACTTCTTTTAAGGGAATATTCCCACCTGTTGAGAGATGAACCGGAATCTGCATGATGTCCTGAAAACTCTTTCGAATATTCTCGGGATAACGGATCAAAATATCGAAGCGCCTCTGCCCTTCAAAAACCTGTCCGGCAACCTGTCCGCCTATACCCACTTCAATGACACGCTGTACATCATCCACATTTAATCCATAAGCCGCTACCGCATCACGGTCTATTGAGATATTCAGATATGGCTGACCAGAAGTGTGTTCCATGAAATAATTATCGGTTCCTTCGATTTTAGGCAAAAGCCTGGTAATTTGAGTTCCGATATTATTTAATACATCCAGATCTTCGCCAAAAACTTTAACTGCGATGTCTGATTTTACACCACTTGTCAATTCATCGACCCGCATGGCGATAGGCTGCGTAAAGTTGTAGGATAACCCTGGTTCGGATTCCAAATATGGACGTATATTCTCAATAATTTTCTCTTTGGTCATGTCTTTTCGCCATTCTTTACGTGATTTGAGAATCACCCACACATCAGTTTGATGCACACCCATCCAATCATTGGCCAAATCGGAACGCCCTGTTTTTGGTACGATTGTTTTGATTTCCGTTATATTTTCTACTAACTGACCGGCCAGCCAGTTGGCATTTTGCATGGATTCGTTGAGTGTGACGGACGGCAGGCGCACTTCTTCAATTAAAATGGATCCTTCATCTAATTCGGGTAAAAATTCTGTTCCCAGAAACGGCAGCATTATGATTGAAATGGTAAAAACGATCAATGCCACTATAATGGTAGCCCATCGGTACTTTATACATCTCCTCAAGAAATTCCGGTATCGCGGAATCAGCCAGTTAATCACATAATTTTTTCTAACTTTGACACCTTTTCTGAAAATAATCGCCGAAATGGCCGGCACATAGACCAATGCAAAAATCAAAGATCCAAATACAGCGGTGGCAACTGTTATCGCCATAGGTCGAAACAAAATACCTTCCATACCT
>DATFMK010000313.1:0-2792 GCA_035267005.1 Balneolales bacterium | reverse complement strand
GTTCCTATTGAAGAAATGGGACCTCATAAGGGGGGGATATTAGAATCTGCTGCCAGGCTGGTCAACCCTTCCGGATACTCTATGACAGAGGCAAGAAAGAGAACTGATTTTGATAATAACGATCATTAATAAAAGCAGGAGTTTACGATGGATCTTCACATACTCTGGTTCGTTCTTTTAGGAGTATTATTAACTGGTTACGCTATTCTTGATGGATTCGACCTCGGCGTTGGGATTTTACATTTAACGGCAAAGACAGATAAAGAGCGTAGAATATACATGAATTCCATTGGTCCTCTTTGGGATGGTAATGAAGTTTGGCTTGTGACATTTGGTGGTGCTCTGTTTGCGGCTTTTCCGGATGCTTATGCGACTGCATTTTCAGGATTTTATATTCCTTTTATGCTTCTGCTTTTTGCTCTTATCTTTCGAGCTGTATCAATGGAATTTCGAAGTAAGGCCTCCTCCAAAAGATGGAGAAAAACGTGGGATATTTCATTCTTCGGTGCAAGTACGCTGGCTACTTTTTTATTCGGCGTCGCTATTGGTAATTCTATTCAGGGGATGCCGATTGGGGCTGACAAAGAATTTGTGGGTAGTATTTTGAATCTGCTTCATCCCTATGCCATTCTTGTTGGATTATTGGCCGTTGCCACTTTCGCTATGCATGGTTCTATTTATCTGCATCTCAAGACAACCGGAGATCTCCAAAAAAGAATTTATCGTCAGATGTGGCGGGCCTATGGTTTCTTTCTGATTCTTTACATACTAACAACCATGTATACGCTGGTTAGCCGTCCTTTTGTAACTCATAACTTCACCAATCACCCTTGGGTTTGGTTAGTTGTTGTTCTGAATGTTCTGGCCATAGCTAATATTCCAAGAGCTATTTTTAAGGATAAACCGCTTTACGCTTTCCTTTCATCCTGCTTTACCATAGCTGCCCTGACCTTTTTATTTGGTGTAGCTTTATTTCCAAATTTGATCGTGTCAAGCTTGAATCCGCAGTGGAATCTTACTATCTATAATGCGGCCTCTTCTATAAAGACATTGGGCATTATGCGTAATATTGCCTTTATAGGGATGCCCTTTGTATTAGCTTACACAGCCATTATTTACTGGATCTTTTATGGTAAAGTTGAATTAGGGAAATTTAGTTATTGATTCGTGTTTTGTTGATGAGTGTTTGAGTATTAGATCGGTCAACGGTCAGTTAAAAACATAATTTGTAATTGATTGATGAGCAAAAAGATCCGCAAAGTTAAAAAAACTTTGCGGATCTTAATTTATGAATGCCCAATAATCAAGCTGTGGTTGTGTTCTGTAAATACTAATACCTTATAAACAGATCATAAATGATAGCATTACTTTTTTACTTTTATTTTAGAATGACGTATCCTTTTTTGAATTGAAATTATTCAGGATATCTATAGTCATGCATTATGCCGATACGTTTATATTAGAAGTTTTATGAAGGTAAAGACACATTTATCAAAAGTCATTATAATCATTGCTTTATTAACATTTTGGGGCTGTTCACAGTCACCCGAAATTGCAGATATTTCGATGAGACTTCATGATAAATATAAAACACATTTTCTACACGCCGAAATGAGGAAAAACCACGATTTGTTTCTCATTTTTAGAATGGATTCAACTAATCTGAATCATTACCAGGTACAGTCAAAAGCTCACGATATTGCCGCTTTTGCCTTTGCAAAAGCCGATACTCCGGGAAAAATTCAAAATATCACCGTGCGGTTTCAACATATCGGAGCTCCGGCCGTCATTAAAGATCCACATGTTCACATTTATACATTTAGTACGTTCTCTTTGAAATAGCTATATCAAAAATAAAACACCTTGAACCCTCATCATTCAACTGATTCTCATATAACCAATTCTTCTGAGGCTGATGTTTTCCATTACCAGTCAGAACTTGGTTTATTGGAGATAATAAGCAGTGGACATTCCTTACTTTCGGTAACTTTCACTGATGATAACAATCAGATTTCTGAAAGATTATCTGAACTTTCTCCTTTTCAAAACGAGATTCATACTCAGTTCGATGAATATTTTCAGGGAAAACGACTGACCTTTGATGTTTCTATAAAATTAAATGGTACTCTATTTGAAAAGCAGGTTTGGGATTATTTACTTGAGATTCCCTATGGACAGACAAAATCTTATGGGGATATCGCCACATTTTTAGGAGATATGAAAAAAGTTCGTGCTGTTGGCCGGGCTGTCGGACAAAATCCTATCGCTATTATTGTACCCTGTCATCGTGTTCTTGGTAGTAATGGGAAACTTACCGGTTACGCCGGTGGTTTATGGCGAAAAGAATGGTTGCTTAAACACGAGGGTTCATTACTTATATGACTAAGTAAGAGTTAAAATTAATTATGATTATTTCCTGAAAATTTATGAACAACATTAACCCGGATCATTCACCAAGAAATTTTGTTGTGATCAAGGCGAAGTTAAAGATGCGCATGAGAGGCACTCTGATGCCTTGAGTAAGCATTTTTAATTTCAGCGCAGAGCACGGTCAAATTTCGCAGCATTTTTTAGTGTCCTCGAAATCGAGGATCGGTTTATTTTTTATAAGAAGGCTTTGCAAAACCAGGGATTTTGTTCAAGATCAAAGCTTGAACGACTTCGAAACCGCAGCATCCCGAATGCTCATATGTTATGTTTGACAATGAGCATAGTTATACAAACTTTTACTATCCACTCATCCGATATCGGATGAGTGGATAGTCATAAAAAATTTTGAATGATGGGTCATC
>DATFMK010000312.1:0-6130 GCA_035267005.1 Balneolales bacterium | reverse complement strand
TAGAAACAAGAAATTAAATGAAGAACCAAATCATCATTCATGCTGCCGGAAAACAAACGCGCATAGCACTTATAGAAAATGGTGAATTAGCTCAGTTCTTTATAGAATCCCCGGAAAACCAACGAACTGTTGGTGATATCTACCTTGCGGAAGTCCACAAGGTTATGAGTGGCATACGCGCTGCTTTTATAGATATGGGTACACCGAAAGATGCCTTTTTGCACTTTTCGGACGTCGGTGATCATCTTGAAGATTATATCAAGATGCTCAACGGGGAAAAAGCCATTAAAGAGCCTAAGAAAAATAAGTCTGGCAATCACCATGATAATAATAACCATAATAAACTCTCTCCTGGTGTTGAAAAACAAATGAGAGCGGGCGAAGTTCTGGAACCAGGACATAAACTTTTGGTCCAGATCGTCAAAGAACCGATTGGCTCTAAAGGGCCTCGGGTATCGACCGACATTACACTTGCCGGCCGTTTTCTGGTTCTCATCCCACTCGGAGATTATATAGGGGTTTCGAAGAGAATTCGCAGCTATAAAGAAAGAAAACGACTGCGAAATATCATATCCTCTAATTTACCGGATAATTTTGGAGTAATCGTGCGAACTGTTGCCGATCGTCAGTCAGAAGAACTGATTAGAGAAGATTTGCAACAGCTTTTGGATAAATGGGAAGGCATCCTGAGCAAGCTCAAGACGGCTACACCGCCGGCACTTCTATACCGGGATCTGGATATGACCGAGAGTCTGATTCGCGATCTTTTTGCTAAAGACTATAACAGACTTTTGATCGATGATCCCAAAATGTATAAAGCCATTCGGACGTATGTATCCACCGTGGCTCCGCATATGCTTCCCAATATCGAACTTTTTAAAGGATCGGAACATATCTTCGACTACATGAAGATTTCACAGGATGTGGAATCGGTTTTTAGTCCACGTGTAAAAATGCCAAGCGGCGGTTACCTGATCTTTGAGCAGACGGAAGCGATGTATGTGATCGATGTTAATTCAGGTCGGTACGCAGCAAAAAAACATCAGGAAGATAATTCGCTCAAGACGAATCTGGAAGCGGCCAGGGAGATTTCAAAACAATTACGCTTGCGTGATATTGGCGGAATCATCGTCGTAGACTTTATCGATTTAAAAGACGATGTCAATCGTAAAAAAGTGTATGACGAACTCAAAAAAGAATTTAAAAAGGACCGCGCCAAAACGAATATCCTGCAAATGAGTGATTTCGGTCTCGTACAAATCACACGGCAACGAATTCGCCCAAGTGTAGTCAATTCGGTATCTCGTATTTGCCCAATGTGTGGAGGCTCAGGAAGTGTGGTAACTCAAAATACCATCGTCTCGGATATTGAATCCTGGCTCATGAAATTTAAAAACAACACACACTACCGGGCTATTGATTTGTACATCAATCCGTATTTGAAATCATTCCTGACCAGAGGCTTTTTTAGTCAACGTATTAAATGGATGTTTAAATATGGACTTAAGATCTCTATGATAGCTGATGATACGATCTCGCTGAATGATTTTAAATTCACACTTGCAGGATCTGATGCGGATATCACCGATGCTGTGATTTTCGAACAGCCTATTACTGAAGAACTGAGTGATGAATCGAATGATGCGGTAACAGCCCTTGAAGGTCCGCAGAAACGCGATACATCGAATCTCGAGGTTTATGAGAATGAAAAGAAAGATCACAATCATCATAAGCACTCGAAAAAACAGCATTATACCAAAAGCAGATCAAGCACCAAATCAGAAAAGAAGGATACTGATTCTGGTAAATCCGATTATTATAGCAAATCGAAATCATCTCACAATGGTGATTCCGGCAAAAAAGGTAAGGAAAGCAAATCCGATTCTGAAGAATCAACCTATGTTTCTACCGCTTCACAATCGCGAAATAAACGATCAAACAAGATTTCCAAATATTATAAAGGAAAATCTAAAAACGAAGAGGATAAGTCTTCAAAAAAAGAAGATAAATCGCAAAAGGAGTCTTCTAAAGATGAGAAAAAACATTCTGATAAAGACTCTGAGAATTCGCGTTATTACAAGAAATCTGATGATAATGCATCTTCTTCAAAAAATCATTCGCCCAATACAAATGCCAACGGTAAGAATAAATATGACGATGAACCGCGTCTAGCCATTGAAGTGGCTGAGGAATATCATCGGAAGATGCAGGAGAAAAAGAAGCAGGCCTATATTAAAAAATCAGATTCCAAATCAAAGAATGTTGCTGATGCAGATAATCGTCAAACAACAAAAAATCCATCGAACGATCCATCTCCTTCAGATTCTTCGACAAAAAATATAAATAAAACGGTCGATACAACAGCCAATGGTACAGCGGTGACTACTAATTTATTGGAAAAGGAAGATACCCAGTTAGAAAATCATCAACAGATGGATACCTCTGCGGAGCCTATTCATGATCTTACCCCTACCGCTAAAAACAAGTCTAAAGAGCAATCCAAACGTAAATCAGGAAGTAAAATCAGTAAGAAAGCTAAGACTAATAGCACCTCTAAAGAAAAGGATCAAATTAGTAACATTGGATCAATTGAAGCAGAAACAACGCATCATTCCGACATTTCGGCTATCGATAGTAATGATAAATCATCACCTGTAAAAAACGATGATCAAAGCAGTGAAATGATTGATATCTCTAAAAATGGGAATAATCGATTAGAAAGTGAAGTTAAAAAGAATCATTCCGGGAAATCAAAAAATGATACGAAAAGAGATCATCCGGATGTTGATGATTCCCAAAATGTAAACTAAGTTCCCAAAGACTCCTGATGATAGACCGGGAGTCTTTTTTATTAAGGTATTGATTTGTCCAGGTATAACATTAGTGTTTATTTATCGTTCACATATAACGTGACATAAACTCAATAAATTAAAAATTATTATAGATTTAAAATATGAGTTTCAATTTAGAAGCCACAACAGTATTAGGTGTCATACACAATGGCAAAGCGGCCATAGGTGGCGATGGTCAGGCTACCATGCAAAATACAGTTATGAAGTCGACCGTTAAAAAGGTAAGAAAGCTATATAATGGAGAGATTCTGGCGGGATTTGCGGGATCGACAGCCGATGCTTTCACACTTTTTGAACGTTTTGAAGAAAAATTAAATCAATATAACGGAAATTTACAGCGTGCTGCTGTTGAATTAGCAAAAGATTGGCGTAAAGATCGTTATCTTAGGAAATTGGAGGCCTTATTAATTGTAATGAATAATGAAATGGCTCTCTTAATTTCCGGTCAGGGCGATGTCATCGAACCGGATGACAATATCATCGCTATTGGGAGCGGTGGTTCTTATGCCTTATCCGCAGCGAGAGCATTAAATAAGCATGCTTCCCATTTATCTCCTAAGGAGATCATTGTTGAATCCTTAAATATCGCTGCCGACATCTGTATTTACACCAATCATAACTTAACGATTTTAGAAATAGATGAGTAAAACCAAATTACTACCAATTGATAGTTTGACCCCTCGTCAGATTGTTGATGAATTAAACAAATACATTATTGGACAAGATGAAGCAAAAAAGTCGGTAGCCATCGCATTACGTAACCGTTGGCGCCGCATGAATGCGGAAGAATCGATCCGGGATGAAATCCTTCCCAATAATATTATTCTTATTGGTCCGACTGGCGTAGGTAAAACGGAAATCGCACGACGTCTGGCCCGATTAGCCAAAGCACCTTTTATCAAAGTTGAAGCTTCAAAATTTACCGAGGTTGGCTATGTCGGCCGTGATGTGGAATCGATGATTCGTGATCTTACCGATATCGCTGTTACGATGGTCAAAAATGAAATGCAGGAACGGGTCAAGAAAAAAGCGGCTGAAAAAGTTGAGGAACGCATTTTGGATTTACTGATCCCCCCTGTCAAGAAGCCAGCCGGACAATCCGCCGGTTTTAATTCTGATTCTACTGACGATGACTTTCATCCGGAAAATGCCTCTGATTATGAATTGAATCAACGTACAAGAGAAAAATTCCGTGAAAAACTTCGTAAAGGTGAACTCGACGATCGCAAAATCGAATTAGAGGTAGCGGCAAGTAATCCTGCCAATATGCAGATCTTCGGTCCTGCCGGAATGGAAGAAATGGGAATTAATATCCAGGATTTTCTTGGCAACCTTTCCCCTAAAAAAACGAAGAAAAAAGAAGTTACGATCGATGAAGCACGTAATATTCTCATTGATGAGGAATCTGAAAAATTGATCGATCATGATGCTGCTATAAATGAAGCACTGGAACGGGTCCAAACATCCGGTATCGTTTTTGTTGATGAAATCGACAAAATTGCCGCTGGTACATCTGGCGATGGCCGGAGTGGCGGACCTGATGTGAGCCGGCAAGGCGTTCAACGCGACCTTCTTCCCATCGTCGAAGGAAGTAACGTTTCAACAAAATACGGCATCGTAAAAACAGACCATGTTTTGTTTATCGCATCCGGGGCTTTTCATGTTGCCAAACCATCTGATCTGATTCCTGAACTTCAGGGACGTTTTCCCATTCGGGTTGAAATGACCAATTTGTCGGAAGAAGATTTTTATAAAATCTTGACGATTCCTCAAAATGCTCTGATTAAACAATATCAGGCCATGATGGAATCTGAGAATATAAATCTTAAATTCGATGACGAATCCATCAGAGAAATTGCTAAAATCGCGGCTGAAGTGAATGAAACAGTTGAAAATATCGGAGCACGACGGCTGCATACGATACTTTCGACCGTACTCGAAGAGTTATTATATGTCATTCCTGATGATATTAAAGAAGGGGAAGTGACAATCGATAAACCTTACGTTGATAAACAATTAGGCGATATTATAACAAATCGCGATTTAAGTCATTATATTCTATAAAACTGAAACTGCAAACGACTAACGTTAACGCATAAACCAATAGCATCATTAATTATCTGCCTGGAGAGAAACGATTTATAATGAATAGATCATAAAGATTCAAAACCATGTCTTTGAACAAACTCATTATGAAATATCACTTTCTCGCAGGATTAATGTATATCTTATAAATGCCCATTACATATGAGTTTTAAAAAATTCCTTGCTCCGAATATTGTTGCTCTTCTGGTACTTTCGGTCCTATGGATCACCGGAGTCGATTCCGTTACCAAAAAGAAGAACAGTGATCGTGAGAATATCGAAAAATATATACAGGTAGAACGAAAAATCATTAATAACTATGTTGATAAGAAAAGTGTAAATACACTTTATCAAAATAGTATTAAGAATATGGTTGCTCACCTGCCCGACTCACTGCATATCAAAGTTGCGGGAACTCCAATAGATACTACCTTTAATGGTGTTCATATTTCAGATATGCGTGATGCCGCGATGCATTTTGAGAAAGCGTATGTCTTTTTAAGTAACAAATATCCAAATGTAAATTTGAATGAGGCAACCGCTAATGCCGTTCGTGGTATGTTTTTCAATTTGGATCCTCATTCGATCTATATCACACCTGAAGAAAATAAACGCATCGGAGAAGAATTCAGCGGTAAGTTTCAGGGTATTGGTATTCAATTTGAAATCATTAATGATACGATTACCGTTATCACGCCTCTGTCTGGCGGACCAAGTGCCAAACTGGGAATTCAGTCGGGCGATAAAATCGTTACAATTAATGACAGTTCTGCAGTTGGATTTACGAATGATCAGGTTATCAAACATTTAAGAGGTCCGAAAGGCAGCGTGGTTCGTGTTGGAATTAAACGACCACACGTAGCAAATCTGATTCATTTCAACATAACCCGTGCCGATATTCCACTCTACACAATCGATACTTCTTATATGCTCGATAACGAGACAGGATACATCAAGATCAATCGTTTTGCACGTACAACTCACAAAGAGTTTATGGAAGCCATCCAAAAACTCAAGAAAGACGGTATGAAGCGATTGGTTCTCGATCTGCGTAATAATCCTGGCGGATTTCTTGATCAGGCCTTGCGTATTGCTAATGAGTTTTATCCCAAAGGTGTAAAATTGCTATCGACGAAGAGTCGGCATTTACGCTACGATCAGGTATTCCGTTCTGCTTATAACGGATCTCTCGA
>DATFMK010000311.1:0-4830 GCA_035267005.1 Balneolales bacterium | reverse complement strand
AATAACATAAAAAAAACTCCACCTGAATGAACGGGTGGAGTTGTCAGAGTGGAGCCTATCTACCTTGCACTCTTAAGAAGCTTCTTCAGTCTGCTTCTCTAACAGAATGTCGTCAATAGCTTTTTTAAAGGATTTCTTGGGCAAGGCTCCCATTGCCATTTGAGGTTGTCCTTCTTTCGGACAAAACAGCAAAGATGGTATACTGCGGATTCCAAACATCGCGGCTAATTCCTGCTGTTCCTCTGTATTAACTTTATAAATGTTGATTTTGCCTTCATATTCATCGGCTAATTCCTCAAGAACAGGAGCAATCATCTTACAGGGTTGGCACCAATCTGCATAAAAATCGATCAGGCAAGGTAGATCCCCTTCGAATTTCCAATCTTGATTATCCTCGAAATTGAAGATTTTATTCTTAAATGTCTCTTTTGTTAAATGTTCCATAGTGAGTTTGTATTTAATCTTTCAAATGTTTTTGAAAATATAAGCAATATTCAACTAAATTACCATACGGTTATTTACTTATTTTATTGTTCAACGAATGGAATCAAAGATTATTGAATAACAGTTATTTAGATTTATGTGCTTTTTTGGGTAACGAAAAGATGGTATAATTATTGGTCATTATATTGTAATTGGCTATTTATAACGTCATCAATCATTTATTTCTCTCATTCAGATTTATTTTTTCAATATTAGAAGCCTATGCAAAGCCTTCCATTACTCGAACTAATATTTTCAATTATCGTCAAGTAACAATGCTACCCCAACTCATATAACTCCCCTAAGGAGTCTATCGGACTTAAATAAATCTACTGCAAATTCGTCAGATTTGGCCATATTCCGCACTCTTTTTCGTTATATAGAATTACTCTTTGCCTATAAAGACCCCAAAGCTGTCTTAAACTAACACATCTTTCGTTATGGTTACCTATGTCCGGCAGTTTCCTAAGTGTAAATATTTAAATTCCGATTCTTTGACGAACTTATCTTTATAAACTCTTCATTTTTTAGTGTTAGGTTATTTTTGACATTACGTAATGATATAACGTAATGAATATGATTACTTAACAATCAAGATTAAAAAAATGAAGTTTTATAGTAGAAAGCTAATTAAACCTGGTGATCTTAACGCCAATGATACGTTATTTGGCGGCACCTTATTAAAATGGATCGATGAAGAAGCCGCTATTTATGTAAGCTGCCAGCTGGATAACGGCCGGGTTGTCACCAAGTATATGTCAGAAATCAATTTTGCGAAATCTGCACGCAAAGGTGATGTTGTTGAGATCGGTATGGAGACGAAATCTTTTGGCAGAACCTCAATTACCGTTTCCTGTGAAGTGCGAAATAAATTCACTCACGATACCATTATCACCATCGACAAAATTGTCTTTGTCAATATTGATGAAGAGGGTCGCCCGACACCTCATCACAAAATCCAGATGACGCAATCATAAAGCCTTAAAGCTATTTTAAATCTCATCTAAGGCTCCTCTCTAATAATCTCGATTTTATGGAATCGCTTCCCTTTCTCGTTAAATTATTTTCTATTCATTAATTCTTACAAAATTTTCATCCTTATTTATGTAATCTTTTTATATCATATAGTTAACCCGAATTATTCACGTAACCAACAAGACAAAATACATATCATATTGTAAATTATTGTACTTATAAAAAATAAACCGATCCTCGATTTTGAGGACACTAAAAAGAGCTGCGAAACTTGGTCGTGCTCCGCGTTGAAATTAAAAATGCTTAATCAAAGCACCAAAGTGCCTTTCATGCGCATTTTTATCCCGAAAACTCAGGACACGACTAAATTTCTTGGTGAATAATCCGGGTTAAAGAACATAAAAAGTCATTATTCATGTAAGAGACTGCCTTGAAGACGCTAATTGGAGGGATTATTCTCATTTTTAGTTATTGGATCTATCCGGGGATTACTTATGCTCAAAAACAACATATTTTAGAACTGGGTAGCGGTGTTTATCAGCAAAATACAATAAATAAACTCATCTCACCTCTAACATATAGAGGAATGAGCATGCCCATAAACGTTGATTATCGCGTCATAAAGTCTAAATATGTAATGGTTATTGGCGGTAATTTCAGTCTTCAAAAATTGACCTCGAATATCACCAATGCATCTCAACATTTCCAAAATGAAATAGGGGCTGAACTCTACTTCGGTTATATGCGAAAAATTAATACTTTTTCGAGCAAACGATTTCATTTCTATGCAGGTGCTTACCATGATATTTTATTCACATTCCAGGATCAGCATTATGATCAGGATTCTGAAGAAGATTTCGTTAATGTCGCGGTATCATTAATCGAGGCAGCTTTAGGATATCGTTATGCTCTCAAGCCGCGACGAACATTATCACAAAATATTAATATCACTCTTGTGGGATTAAATTTCAGAACCCCCTATTACGGACTCCGAACAGATCCTACTATGTATCTGGAATTCCCAAACGATAATTTAAAAATCACCCATCAAATATCTTATGCTTATAGATTAGGTAAACATCTCAGCATCGGGTTACGTTATCGTTTTCTATACCGTACCTATAAGCGACCTTTTAAATTTTACTCCCTGACCAATCATTATTTAGTTACGCTGGGAGTGCATCTGTGAGATTGTTCAGAATTAAAATCCTGCTATTTTTATTTGTTTTAACGTTCATCAATACGAGCTGTGATAAATTTTTGCTCCCCAAAGATCCGCCCGATAATCCAATTGAAAATTTCAATACGCTATGGAAAGAGTATGATGCACATTATTCCTATTTCATTTACAAAAAAGTCAATTGGGATTCTCTGTATTCAGTATATCGACCACAGATAACTGAAAATACCAATAACGATAGACTTTTTACCGTCATGGCCCATATGCTTTCTAATTTAAAAGACGGTCATGTTTATCTCAAATCACCTTTTCAGATTTATACGTATGATGATTGGTATGAAAATTATGTGGATCATTTTAATTTGACGGTTATTGAAGAAAACTATTTCAAGAATAATTATAAAATCGCCCCAACCCGTAAAATGCTTTATGGTCAGCTTACCCCCGAAATCGGATATATTTACATCATTACCTTTGGTGGTACCGGCTGGACATCGGAATTGGATCCTATACTTAAGAACTTACATGATACAAATGGGCTCATCATCGATATTCGAGATAATTTCGGAGGAAATGATTATACGATGTTATCGGCAGCCGATCATTTTACCGATCAGAAACGCTTATTTCGATATATCCGATATCGTAATGGTCCCAAACATGATGATTTTACAGCCCCGATCAAAGGATATATTAAACCGAGCGGGAAAACCCGGTATACCGGGAATATTGTTGTATTGACGAATCGGGGCGTCTTCAGTGCTGCAGAAAGTTTTGTACTGGCAATGAATACGTTACCCTATGTAACTACGATTGGTGATACAACCGGCGGTGGCACGGCAAATCCCATAGATCGAGAACTGCCAAATGGCTGGACCTACTCTATTTCCACCTGGATAGAAACTTCATTGAATGGAATTGTTCATGAAGGGATAGGTATTCCTCCTAAAATACCTGTTAAATGGGGAAAAACGGATCTCAGTTCGTCTAAAGACCTTACCCTCGAAACCGCTATAAATTACTTAACCCGAATTATTCACGATAATAAGATAGATAACACGTATAATATTGTAAATTAACGTGAGTTCGAAATCGGAACCATGTTTTATGCATCAAAACAGCTCTGTGTCGTCGATGGTCCGTCGTCCGTCGTCAAGATAGGTTATATTTTCACAGGTCGTATTCTCAATGTAATTATTACAACTCTGCGATTCTTATCCAAACCTCACGTTAAATAGCCAGAATAGCTAAACATTACCAAATAGCTATATTGCTATTTATTTAATATTTCAGTATATATATATTTTACGTATAAATTATTATTATACTATTGTATACATCAAGAATTCCTATCTTTTAGATGGAGGTAACAACCATGGATAACATTGAAAAAGATTCCGTTAAGAGAGCTCGCAATGATATAGCTGCTTTACAAAGCATTATCCCCGGCTTAGGTCATATCTATAAGGGATATTATTTTCAGGGTTTGATAGTTATGCTTTTAGCGCCCGTTGTTTTTTATATTGGTGCTGTTTTATTCCTGGCTACAGCTGGTATCAGTAGTTTATTTCCACTTGCATATTGGACTTTAGTTGCCATACATGCTTACTATGCGGATGATCATCGAAAACATCACATTGGAATATTGTAATTTCCAAAAATTTATCACAACTTTTAGGGCCTGTTTTTTAAAAAAACGGGCCTTTATTTTTTCCCCTAACTTTAATACAAATTTATATATTTTAGTATCGTTAGTGTCATCTTAATGTATCGTAACACTTAATTGAATTAATGAACAAGTAATCTGTAAGGTATGAGTACAAGCAGAAACACGGTCATCGTAGGAACCGGAAGTTATATCCCTTCAAAGACAGTAAAGAATTCGGACTTCTTATCACACGAATTTTATAACCCCAATGGTAATACATTCGATAAATCGAATCATGAAATAACGCAAAAACTAAAGCAAATTACGGATATTTCCGAAAGAAGATATGTTACAGATGATCTCGTAGCTTCCGATATGGCCTATTTTGCTGCAAAAGAGGCTCTGGAAAGTTCTGACATAGATAAAGAATCTCTTGATTACATTATCGTAGCACATAACTTTGGAGATATTAAAGCAGATAACAGGAGATCCGATTTTGTACCTGCATTAGCTTCACGTGTGAAGCACAAACTTGGAATTAAAA
>DATFMK010000310.1:0-2625 GCA_035267005.1 Balneolales bacterium | reverse complement strand
AATAACTGAAATCACCATAATCGAGATAAAACTGTCCGCGCCCGAGATAAGGCAGTGTATTCCAACCGATGATATCATCATATACGCACATCCGCGGATACCACTGTGCAAGATTAAATATTTTCCCGTTTTTTGTATGATAAACCCCCATCCGTTGTTTATACGGTGGTATCTTAAAATGATAAGCTATTGTGATCTCGATCTTACCGCCTTTAGGTTGTAACGGTTTCGTAAGCCGGATTTGCATGCGTGTGTCGGTGGTCACGTGTACAGGTTTGTAGATTCTGTGATCTTGTTTCACCGTGATAGAAGTGATCTCAAAACCACCGTTAAATCCCGGGATAATATAACGGCCGCCATTTGGAAATGTGGTTTTGGTCCCGCGTGATGTTTTGCTATACATATTCTGATCGAGTTGTAACCAAACGTAATGAAGCTGATCAGGACTGTTATTGGTATACGTAATCGTTTCGTTGCCAGAGAGAATATTTCCTTTTGTATCCAAACCCACATGAATGACATAATCTGATCTATTCTGCCAGTATTGAGGTCCCGGAGCCCCACTCCCACTTCGATAAGCGGTTCCGGGTTGATTTAAAAAGGCAGAATCAAAAACTTTGTGCTGATTGTATTTTGATTGACTTTGCGCTTTCGATGGCACGCCAAAGAACACAAAACACAGCAAAAGGATGAGGGAAAGTTGGATATTTTTTCGCATACTCGTCTTAATGTGATCTTAATAATTTTACAATAAATTCATTAACGCTAAAATACACTTATCGTGGAAATAATAAAGGAGAAAAAGACGACGGACGACGGACAGCAGACGACTTAACATCGTTATTAAACTTAATAAATATAATTTTTAATAAAATGCAGTATATCCAACTTTAAAATTTTATGGAACCAATATCGAAAAACGGATAACGTTGGATTTTTGTGAATAGTTGAATGAATACCAGGTCGGATCCGGCCTTAGAAAAATGGGTGTTAAGAATCCGGTTGAATGTAGCGTTAATCCCGAAGGCGTTTGGGACATACCGCGTGATACGCAAAAGCAGGCAAGCCCAGAAGTGGGGCATTGGAATTTTTTAGTGGAATGAAACCGGATTTAGCTTATTTTTCGTCCGCCGGCGATTTTTGTTCCAGCTTTGCTGGTCCCGCATACTTTCGGGATCATCGTTGAAAAGTAACATAACTAATCATGATAATGTCATTTTTCCATCTATTGAACCCAGTAATCAAAGTCTCTTATCATAATCCCATCTAATTAAATACTAATAATCTCCCTTCATCGGGCGAATTAATATTTCTTCTACGACAGATCGGGATGACATTTTCGTTATAGAATGAATTAGCAATGCCAAATCATCCGGGTCAATAAGGCGGTTTTCATCCACACCGGATCCTTTCCATGAGGTAGAATAGGTGGAACTGAGATTAACAGCCGTAACAGCAATGTTCTGATCTTTCAATTCTTCCCGAAGGCTGCGCGTGAGTCCCAATGTGGCATGTTTGGAAGTCACATATGCGGTGGAATTTTTCTTTCCACGAAGACTGGCAACCGAACAAATATTTACGATAAAGGCCTTATCCGCATTTGCCATGAACGGCAGGAAATATTGCGTCGTGTTAAACGTCGTTGCCACATTAATATCGAACTGACGATATAACTGCTCAAGACTGGTATCTTTAAAAGCAGATACCATAAACGTCCCGGCATTATTCACAAGCACCCCTACATTTTGAAATTCTGTCGGTAATGAAATATTCTGCAACTGATCCGGTTTAGTTAAATCACACGACTGTATAAAAACATTTTGAGCTCCGGCATTCCGGCACTCCTCCCGAGTCTGTTTTAAGCTCTCTTCATTACGTGCCAATAAAACAAGAGGATGTCCGGAGTGTTTCGCGAAATATAGTGCTATTCTTTTCCCGATACCTTTACTCGCTCCGGTAATAACAACCGATCGATTTTCAAAAGACATATTTATCTTACATTTAGATATTTATGTGTTTGTAAACTGATAGACCATTTCGGATGTGCCTTTACATAATCTATAATAATTTTTCTGGATTTGGGCGTACTCCATTCCGGTTGTAATAACAAACGTGTATTTTCCGGACATTTGAGCGCATTTTCTTCAGCCCATTTCAAATCCTTATTTGTTAAAACGATGACTTTCAATTCATCCACATAAGGGAATATCTCGTCCAGTGGTTTTTTGAAACGTTTGGGTGATAACGTGATCCAGTCGAGAGATCCTGAAACGGGCGATGACCCGCTTGTCTCTATATGAACCTTGAAATGTTCCTGTTTTAAACGGATGGTTAAAGCGTCAAGATTATGAAGCAAAGGTTCCCCACCTGTAATTACGACAAGATTCGTGCCGCTTTTTTGGGAAGCTTCAACCAATTCCGACACTTCGACATCCGGATACTGATCTTTATCCCAGCTTTCCTTGACGTCGCACCACCAACAACCGACATCGCATCCGGCCAAACGGATGAAATAGGCAGGTTTCCCGGTATGCACACCTTCACCCTGAATCGTATAAAAATGTTCCATAACCGGATACCTCACCCGGTCAAGATTTTCAATTTCTAAATGATCTATGGTACTAT
>DATFMK010000309.1:0-2248 GCA_035267005.1 Balneolales bacterium | reverse complement strand
AGGTTAAAAAAACATCACTCAAAGGCGTCATCTCGAACCTGCTTTTTGGGTGAGAGATCTTCCAAACGTGGATATAAAACAAAATATGTCTATAGTTATATCGAATTCACGTTAATTTACAATGAGGTATGTATACTTCTTATTGGTTAAGTGATTAATTCGGGTTAATGAGGTGAGCAAATTAAAATCTTGGATACAGGCATTTCTATTGTGTGTAGAAATAAAATCCACTCATTAATGAATCTATTTAGTGGTGGTTTTTAATGTGGCCTTTTCTTATTCCCGTTCGTATTTTCGCTTAATCTGTTAAACTGCATATTATAAAGGCTCATAATCGCTTTGTAGCTAAATGTAATTTGATTTTTGTTCATATTACAATACCAAAGATTAGATAATACCAGTCGCAATTCTTAATTATACGGAGATGGTTATGAATAATTTGATTGATGATTTTTCATCAAAAGCCAGTGAATATTTACATACGATTGGAGATAGAAGCGTTTTTCCATCAATAAAATCTATCGAAAATCTTAAAAGATTCGACGTTTCTCTTCAGGATACAAGTGTAGATCCGCGCAATGTTTTAGATGAATTATATGAGATAGGATCACCGGCAACGGTGGCAAGTATCGGGAGAAAATATTTTGGGTTTGTTATCGGTGGTTCCTTACCGGCGGCTTTAGCGGCAAATTTATTAGCCGGAATATGGGATCAGAATGCCGGATTGGAAATATCCTCTCCTGTTGCTTCATTCCTGGAAGAAGTCTGTCAAAAATGGCTTGTTGATATTTTAGATTTACCCGCCCAAACTGCGACTGGATTTGTAACAGGCGCAACAATGGCAAATTTTACCGGTCTGGCAGCGGCTCGTAATGCTGTTCTTGAGAAAGCAGGGTGGGACGTCGAAAACAACGGACTCTTCGGCGCGCCGCCTATAAACGTTATTGTTGGAGAAGAAGTACATGTGAGTGTACTTAAAGCTTTAGGCATGCTTGGTTTAGGGAGAAAAAGAATTACTCGTATTCCAGTTGATAATCAGGGAAGAATGAAAGCCGAATTAATACCAAATGTTTCAGGTCCGACAATAATATGTGTACAGGCTGGTAATGTTGATACAGGAGCATTCGATCCGGCTGATGATATTTGCAAAATTGGTCATGAAAGGAACGCATGGGTGCACGTAGATGGGGCTTTCGGACTTTGGGCTAACGCTACCGCAAATAGAAAATACTTAACAAATGGAATTGAAAAAGCCGATTCTTGGGCTACAGATGCCCATAAATGGCTGAATGTTCCGTATGACAGTGGTCTTGTTTTTGTAAAGGAGCCTAAATATTTAACAGCAGCCATGTCCATAAGTGGAGCCTACATCATAGAGAGCAAAAGGCGGGATCCTTTCTGTTACGTTCCGGAATTATCGCGTCGCGCCCGAGGGATTGAAATTTGGGCGGCCCTACGTTCTTTAGGTAAAAAAGGATTAGACGAAATGATTACCAGAAATTGTGATTTGGCTCAATTATTTGCAAAACGACTGAAAGATGCAGGAATCAAAATTCTAAATGATGTAGTACTTAACCAAGTATTGGTTTCTTTTGGTGAGCCGGAATTCACGAAGAAAATCATAAAAGAAATACAGGAAGACGGGACCTGTTGGTGCGGCGGAACGGTCTGGCAAGATCAAACAGCTATGCGAATAAGTGTATCTTCATGGGCTACAACAGAAGAAGATATCAATGAAAGTGCCGATTCGATTATTAAAATATTTGAGAAAAATAAAATGTAACTCATAATACACTAAAGCAGCTCATTATGGCTTTGTTGACTATCAATCACTTCAGGCTTGGCCACATTGTATCGTTTCATCCACTCAAGCTACTGAAATACGGATGCTACGATTAGAATGTTTAGGTCATAAATAATTTGTCAAAAATAAAAAACCCTATAATTCATAACTTATTGTTATTATGAATTATAGGGTCGGTAAAGTGGAGATGCCGGGAGTCGAACCCGGGTCCGAGATGGCAAACCATCAAGCCTCTACATACATAGTCGATCTTTTAAAATTCGCCCGAAGATTTGCCGATTGACAGGCGTCTTCAGACTAGGCCGCTAAAGTTTCGCATAAAGACCCGACGACCGCGGGCTTATGCTATCCTATTTATAGTCGACGCTCCAGAGACCGCCAATAGGAAAGCAGTCAAGGGAACGGCGAAGCTGTTTATGCAGCTACGCTGTAAGAATAATTGTT
>DATFMK010000308.1:0-3765 GCA_035267005.1 Balneolales bacterium | reverse complement strand
ATCAAATCCAGGCTATCTTTTAAAATTGAGTAAGAACTTTTACCGGTCACTGTCTGAAAATCATTATTATTTTGATCATGTGCTAATCAGTAAAATACATATTGATGGCCGCACACTTTATGTGGCTCAAATTAAACAATGGGGACTTATTTCGGAAAATAGTTTTGGCATAGAACAATCGATTCGTGCCTATTTGGGGAAAATCAATAATATCGGAATCCAAACTGATAATATTACACCGGGTACATTTATCCTTAATGGTGGAAGTCTTGATAAATGGGTTGATCAGGAAAGCGCCGTAAAATTCCGTCCTTATATCCTTAATGCATTCAAAGGAATTAAACCCGCAGATCTTAAAGTCAATCAAATCGGTAAAACGGAAATAAAAAATATTCATATAACGGGTAATATCCCATTGAGTCCTGATACCGCTCAATCATCGTTAACCAAAGCAATTTCGACTTCCAATAATAAACCCATATTGGATCAATATATCCCTTATGATGCAGCAGGATTTGCATTGATGCATCTGCCGGTTGTTCAAAATTTCCCGGATACCATGAAAGTGAATACCCGTGCCGACTCTCTGCTTATCAAGAATCAATCTTTGATTCACTCAATTGCTAATGATATCGATCCGCAATTCTGCTTTGTAGCCTTTGATCCCGGTGGATATCTGAATATTGGCGAGAATCTTTTTATCAGAAAACTCAGCAATCCTGATGCGTTTTTAAGTCATATCACACAGCTCCAAAACGATAGTGTCATCACCAAACAAGGCAGTGGATATAATATCAGAAGTAACATACTGGCCCAATTAATTGGCTCGCCGATGTGCAAGTATCAAACATTTTACCTGGCTGTCACAGGTAATGCGGTAGTAATATCACCTCGAATGGGATTAACCAATCGGGTTATAACGGACCGGGCACATAATCATGTTTTATATTACACGGATATCTACTCTAAGATCAGAAATAATATCCCTGCAAAATTCAGCGCGCTGTTTTTCGCAAGAAGCAATCGCCTTTACAGATATCTGAAACACTATCTGGGTCCCAAAAATAATGTCGCGGCGATCACCTCTAAATTTGATGTTCTGTCTGCCTATCTGAAACGTGGACCGGAAGGCAAAAATTTAAAATTCGATCTGCGTACCTATACTACTCAAAAATCGAATCAACCTTATCAGGAAAAATGGATTTTCCCACTTAATGGAGAACAATTAACTGGAAAACCGGTCCTTGCTGATATGGGGGGCAGCTCTCGAAATGAAATCTTATTTGCCACCACTCATGGCAACATCTATGCGTTGGCATCTGATGGCACGGTGTTATTGCATACCCACACCATTGGTGATACCCCGGTCGGCTCACCCATCGTTTACGACTGGTATGGCAATAATCAAAGTGCGATCATGGTCGCAGCTGGTAATAAAATATATGCATGGAATAAAAATGGTGATCTTCTTCCCAAATTCCCTATTAAATTGGGCGAACCCATTACGGCCCCGATTACCATTGCTGATGTAACCCGTGACGGTTTACCCAAAATTATTGTAGCAACAGCTGACCGGGAATTACACGTTCTCAATGGAAGGGGACAAGATATTAATGGATGGCCAATATCCACCAACGCAGTCATCAAAAAACGTCCGGTTTACAAATCGGTTGATGGAAGGTGGTCCGTTTTTGCTGTTGCTGAAAACGGCCTATTTGCCTGGAATCGAAATGGATCTCTACGCAATGGATTTCCCATTTTCGGAACCGCCAGTTACACAACACGTCCAGTCATTTATGATAATGAGATTTTAACAGGTTCAGCGGACGGGCACCTCTACACCGTCGGAAGAAAAAGAATGTTATCTGATAGTCTGAATGTTTATCGGCATACAACTTATGACAGTCTCGGAAATGGACTTAAAATGGGAGCTTTGTATGTCTCTAATACTGCGATAAATGGAACACCCTCTGTTCAAAATTTAACGGTAAGAATCGATTCAAGTACAACTAAAAAAGAAAATACGATTCTGCTGCAAAGCGATAATGGTGCCATTTTCCTGTATAACACCAAAGGAGTCTTACGTTTTACACAGAATATGGGACAACCAAGTGCGACCAATTCCTCACCCTTTATAGCGGATATCCGAAACGATCATCAGATGGATATTATGTCGCTGGCCAATTATGGAAGATTATACGCATGGAATATCTTATCAGGAAATCGGATTTATAATCTGCCCACAACGGCCATGCAATTTCCAATCATCACAGATCTTGATGGGAGTGGTAAAAAGGATCTCATTTCACAAACACAAGAAGGCCTCCAATGCTGGTCACTTTCAAACCAGCCGGATGTGAATTCCAATACAGCAAGTGCAAATAATGGCACGCAATAAGGATTAATCTAATATAACGTGAGTTCGAGATAAAACCCTCTTTAAAACAGCGTTTTGGAATGAATAGGAACCTTTGAAGATTTCTCCCTCCGGTCGAAATGACGCGAATGGACGTAGATGATGTAGATCACTCAAAGACGTCATCTCGAACCCGCTTTTTGGGTGAGAGATCTTACAAGCGTGGATAGGGAACAAAATAAGTAGAAAATTATATCGAATTCACATTAATATAACGTGAGGTTTGGATAAGAATCGCAGCGTTGTAATAATGACTTTGAGAATACGACCTGAGAAAATATGACCTATCTTGACGACGGACGACTGACCATCGACGACACAGAGCGGTTTTGATGCATAAAACATGATTCCGATTTCGAACTCACGTTGATTATACGGTTTTTCAGATTAAATAATGTTTAATTACTATCAGAGCGTTTCTCTGTCGTCTGTGGTCGGTTGTCGGTGGTCATAGTATAATTTAATTTAACAGCTACTTTTATTAAGTTGATAGATTATAAGCTTAAACGAACCTCACGTTAATATATCTATTAAAGCTGGAATAACGTTCGGGTAAGAAAAGGTGAAGCCGTGATCCAGTAACTTTTTGGGTATAACCCGTAAGCTGCTTGTTACAGAATCGGCAGCTTCCCCCATGACTATTTTTAAAACAATTTCAGGAACCCAAAATAAACTGGGCCGATTTAATGCAGTGCCTAAGGCCTTAGCAAACTTTTTCATCGTAACCGGATTGGGTGCGGTGACGTTAAACGGCCCTTCAAAATCATCATGTTCCAGGGCAAATAAAAAAGCGCGACATAAATCGGTCATATGAATCCAGGGAAAGTATTGTTGACCATTGCCTAATGGACCTCCGACAAAATATTCAAAAGGAGTCAACATTTGAGATAATGCTCCACCGTCTTTTTCAAGTGGGATTCCTATTCTTGGAATCACGACTCTCACCCCGTACTCCTTCGCTTTAGAAGCGGCATGTTCCCACTCATCACAAACATTGGCCAGGAAATCATCACCGGCCGGGGTATCTTCGACTATTTTTGCATTCTTTCGATCCCCATAATATCCTACGGCAGATGCAGATAATAGAACTTTAGGTTTGCTTTTTGCCTTTTTGATACCCTTGACAACACTGGCCGTTACCTTAACACGGCTGTTTCGTATGCTTTTTTTTACCTCTATAGTCCAACGTTGATCAAAAAGATTTTCACCCGCCAGATTAATTACAGCATCCGATCCGGATATGATTCCTGATATATCCGATTTCCACTCTACAAAATGCCGGTTATCTGATTCATATTTTTGATATTTCTCCGGTGATCGGGTGATAATTGTGAGCTGATGTCCGTTTT
>DATFMK010000307.1:0-4190 GCA_035267005.1 Balneolales bacterium | reverse complement strand
AATTGAAGCAGACGGCTAAAAGAACTAAAATTCCGATCATAAGTGTTAAATAGAGGATCTGCGGGATTTCGGATCGCCAGAGTCCGCGAATATGGGTTGGTTGGAGGTTCAAATCGGTTATTGGCAGCAAATATAGGTTTTTAGGTGTATCCGGTGATTCTGATGGATAATCGCTAATAAAGTCCGGAAATTTCTGCTCTATTCGGGCCGGCCGGGTCTGTTCAGATAGTTTTACAAATGTAGCCCCTTCGATATTCCAATTCGTATTCCAGTCATAAATATCCGACGATACCAGGGCCTCGTATTTCAGGCTCGAGGTTGCCGGAACATCTTTGGTAATTCCCTTCACCACAAAATCATAATTATTCCAAATGGTTAATTTTTCGCCCACCACGTCTGCGCTTCCGAAATATTTACGGGCGGTGGATTCTGTTAAAATAACGGAACCAGGTTCTTTGAGAGCATTTTCAGGATCTCCGCTGATCATTTCGAAGGTAAAGAATTTCAAAAAATTTGGATCAACAAACCAAACACTGCCCTCTTCCGCATAATATTTTCTATCGCCTTGCCTCACTACCGTTCTGCCGGTGATAATCCAGCGGGTGGCATCTTCGATCTCCGGAAATTCATCCACTAACAGTTTGCGAAGAGGTGCACGCGTTAGCGCAGAGTGGCGTTTGCCGGTCTCGCCGGAAGGCAATACCTGAATAACACAGTAAATTCTATCTGCATCCTGATGGAATTTGTTAAAGCTATGATGGAATTTAGCTAAACCGGTAGTCAGGCTGAATATCGCCAGTCCGATGGCAAGGCCGACAATATTGATAATCGAATAGCCCTTGTGTTTGAGGATGTTCCGTAATGCGGTTTTAAAATAGTTCTTTATCATCGATGCTTTTTCGCTTTATTCATCATCTTTTTTTATTCATATCTCAAAGCATTTATCGGATTCCTTCTCGCTACGCTTATGCAATGGTAGCAGGCCGTTAAGAAAGCGATGGTTAATGCAGCCATTGTTGTTATAATAAAAATGTAACTGCTTATCCCTGCCTGGTAAGCAAAATTCTCAAGCCACATATTGATCAGTAGTAAAGAAATCGGCACGGCAATCACTGCCGCCACAATGACTAAATAGAATATTTCTTTGAATAATATCCCAATAACACGGAGCGCTGAGGCTCCATGTACTTTTCGAATTGCGAGTTCTTTGGTCCGCCGTGAGGTATTAAATGAAGACAGTCCCAGCAAGCCCAGACACGATATTAAAGTACAGATATACGAAAAGATTGTGATGAGCTGATTTTGTTGTCGATCGGTATCGTAAAGCCGATCAAACTCCTCATCCAGAAATGAATAAACAAACGGGCGGCCGGGGCTGACCTCCTTCCATTTATTTTCAAGAAAAACCATTGTTTCTAGGATATTTACTCCTTTAATCCGAACGATTAAACTGCCACCGATAGTTTGCTGCATTCTGATAAACATCGGCTCAATTTCATTGTGGAGAGAACGAAAGTTAAAATCTTCGACCACGCCAATGACTTCACCGCTAAAGATGATTTTATCGGGCAGCCGTCGAATTACGCGCTTGCCCAGCGGATTGTCCCAGCCCATGGCTTTGGCCAGGTTTTCATTAACGATAACCGCCTTGCTGAGGTCAGATGGATATCCTTTATCGAAGCTCCTGCCTTTTATCAGTTCAATTCCCAATGTTTTAAGATAATCATAGCTCACCAAAAAATGATAAAAATTTTGTGCTTTCATACCTCCGGAGATTTCAAATTCATACAAAGCGGCACTTGCTTCCTTGCCCGGTTTGCTATGTGCGATCGTTACCGAAATGATATCCGGATGATTGTGCAATTCATCCATTAAAGCTGGGATCTTGTTTTTAACGGTATCGTCCCGGATGTCTATCGACACCACATTTTCTTTTTTGAAGCCCAAGTTTTTGTTTCTGAGAAACTCTATCTGGTCACTCATAAACAATGTGACAATAATGACGGCGATTGAGATAATAAATTGAAACACGACAAGCGATCGGCGAACCCAAATACCTGCTCTGCCGGATTTATAGGAATCAGGTAGAGATTGTACGGGAAGCAAGGAAGACAGATAAAAGGCCGGATAAATACCGGAGAGAAGGCCGACAATTATGAACAATCCCAATGCACCGAAAACCAATAAATGGTTATTCAGCAGATCAAATTTCAGTTCCACATTCAGCAGATGCTTAAACGGCGATAAAGCAGTAATTAATTCCACCAGTCCAAATGCAATGATCAGTGCGATAAATGAGGCTAAAAGAGACTCTATTAACAACTGAATCGTCAATTGCCATCTTTCAGATCCCAAAACTTTCTTTATCCCAATTTCTTTAGCTCTAATAGCTGCCCGGGCAGTTGCCATGTTCATGTAGTTGATACAGGCCAAAACCAATATGAAAATTCCGATTGAAAAAAAGGCATATAGGTAGGCTTTGTTGCCGATGGGGTAATCAAACCTCATATCGGGCCCATAGTGAATATCGGTAAGCTTTTGTGCGATGGGCTCAATTTCAACATCATAGCTCTCCGGTAGCGGCGGATGGTTCTTCTGAATAAATTCCCGGACTTTTTCCATAAATTCTTCCAACACAAAGATTTTACCGACCAGGATATAGGTGTAACCCAAAAAATCGCCAAGTGACCAGTTCAAGAAATTTTGATCGGGGTACAGCGCATACAGAGTTGAAAATGAAATGAACGCCTTAACCGGCAGATGGGAGTTCGGCGGCAAATCTTCAATGACACCGGTAACTTTTAAGTTATCTCCTTCTACCTGTATTACTTTGTTGATTGGATTACCGGTCCCAAAGTATTTGCGGGCAAGTGTTTCCGTCAGCACAATGCTCAATGGCTCCGTTAGGCAGCTATGCGGATCGCCATAGATTAATCTATGAGTAAATATCCTGAAAACACTTGGATCTGCCATAAAGATATGGTTTTCATAATAAGTGGTTTCTGCAGCTTTGAATAAAATTTTACGACTGGGAACGATTCTCACAAATTCTTCGATTTCAGAAAAATCGTCTTTTAACCTCTGGCCTAAAGCGGGCGAGGCCGAAGCCCATCGAGTGGTCTGTCCGGAGTAGGTATATTTTCCAGCTGCTCGATAAATTCGATCTGCATTTTCATGGTAGCTGTCGTAGGTAAGCTCGTTTAGTAAATAAAGCAGAATAATAAAACTACAGGCGAAACCCGCAGACAGACCGATGATATTTAGGATGCTGTGGAATTTGTCTCCTCTCAGTAATCTGAGTGCGAATATGAGGTGATTAAATATCATGGTTCAGAGTTCAGGGTTCATGGTTCAATGGAACAAATGATATAGTCGGTTTTGCTTTCAGCTCATTATTCATACCTTAGTGCATCAACTGGATTCGCCTTGGCTGCTTTGACGGCCTGATAGCCGACAGTCAGCAAGGCTATAATCAAAGCCAACACACCTGCCAAAATGAAGGTGCCCAATTCAATGTTGATTCGATACGCAAAATTTTGCAGCCACTGATTCATCGCAAAGTATGCCACCGGCCAAGCGATTAGGTTGGCAATAAGGACCCATTTGGTAAATTCTTTTGAAAGCAAAAAAATAATGCCTGAGATCGAAGCCCCCAGCGCTTTACGGATGCCGATTTCTTTGGTGCGTTGTTCAGCAGTAAAGGACGCCAGCCCGGAAAGCCCAAGACATGATATAAAGATTGCCAAAACGCCAAAGTTGGAAAAAATAGCCTGTAACTTCTCATCAGCTTTGTACTGACGATCAAACGTTTCATCTAAGAATGAAAAATCAAAGGGAAGTTGTGGAATGATTTCAGTCCATTTCTTCTTTAAGAGTTCCATGGTTGCGGGCAGGTTTCCCGAATTTATTTTGATCAATATATATCGATTTCGAATGGCCATTTTGAAGTAGTTCGCTATCATTTGGATATCTATTTTCTTATTTCGCGCCACCCTTTACCTTGTAACTTCTGAAAGCGGCCGCATATGGCGGTCATACTTTTCCTTCAGGTTTTCCGTGACAATGTGCCCGTCGAACAGATGGATCACCCGGTTGGCATAATCTGCGTAGGCCGGGGAGTGGGTGACCATAACAATGGTGGTGCCTTTTTCGTTCAAATCCACCAAAATCTTCATGACTTCATCGCCATG
>DATFMK010000306.1:0-3423 GCA_035267005.1 Balneolales bacterium | reverse complement strand
TCATTTCCTGCGTTAAAACTTGCTGTATGGAAATCCAAAATGGAGGACAATAAAACCACGCCATTCAAATCAATATCCTGACCCATTTCGAGATCTTTGGATAATAACGCGGCCCGTGTCGTCCCGTAGCTTTCCCCAAAGATGTATTTGGGTGAATTCCACCGGTTATATTTGGTGATATATTTTCGGATGAACTGCGCAAAGGACTGAGCATCAGGATCTACCCCATAAAATTCATCCGGACGTCCAGCTCCACCTTTTTTCTTATTAATGATTCGACTGAACCCGGTTCCCACGGCATCCACAAAAACTTCATCGGTCGCATCCAATAGACTATAATTATTATTCAGCAACTGATAAGGTGCGGCAGGTGTATGGGAGTGATCATTGATTTTAACTCTCCGCGGACCAAATGCTCCCATATGAATCCAGACAGATGCCGAGCCGGGTCCGCCGTTCCAGAAAAAGGTAACGGGACGATTGCTGCCCTTAGGTTTGTTGACTTTATCATACGCGACAAAAAACATGCGCGCAGTGGTATCTCCCTCATTATTTGTGAGGTAAATATTTCCTGCAGTAGCCTTATAATCGATTTTGTGTCCTTCAACGGTAACCGAACCATGCGTAACCTCGGTTTTAGGTTTAAAAATGAACTTTTTCCCGCCATTAGATTGGGCATTAACCAACATTGGTAATGTCGATAATAGAAAGAATAAAGACATCACCATTGGCTTCCGGCAGCTCTTATATTTCATAGAAAAACTCCTTTAATAATCTTCTGTGTTAATGATATGTACTACTTGAATATTGAGTTATAAGAGAGAGATTTATTGAATAAATGAGATTTTAACCAAGGCCTTTGTAAATGTTTAAAAAAGCCAAGAATTTAATAATGGGTCTGAATACTCATCTCATTCGAAGAAAAATGTAGGGTATTCTACTCTTTAGTGCAATGTTGGCAGTCATTCCCTTTGAAATTATAAAGATGACAAATGCTTCAAAACTACCATAATATTGTTTATGATTTTTTCCTATTTAATTATGGCCCACGCTGGTAATTGCCCGAAATGTATCCCAAATACCACATCAACCAGGCCAAAAACCACGATTGTCAATAAAAACACAAAAAGGACATTTAGCCATAAACCGGCTCTTACCATTTGCTGCAAACTTACTTTTTCACTGCTATAGACAATAGCATTAGGAGGCGTGGAAACAGGTAACATGAATGCACAACTCGCAGCCAATGCAGCAGGGACGGTTAATAACAAAGGATTCTGATGAATACCAATAGCAGCCGAAGCCAATACCGGTAAAAAAGCTGCAGCGGTTCCTGTATTACTCGCCAACTGTGTCAATATAATTGTCACGATAATGACCACAATTACCAATAAAACGATTGGCCATTGACTCAAACCACCCACAACCTGACCGATCCATTTAGCCAGCCCCGATTGTTCTATTCCCGCGGCCAGGCTTAATCCACCACCAAATAAAAGCAGGATACCCCAGGGAATTTTACGAGCCTGTGCCCAGTCCATTATAAACAAGTTTTCTTTAAAATTTTCAGGAATGACAAAAAGGACCACTCCGGCAATAATGGCAATACCGGCATCAGATAACCCCGGTATGACTCTATTTATTAAGGGTCGAAAAATCCAGAATAACGCTGCCAGTCCAAATACAAGAGCCACTTTTTTCTCCGCACCACTCATCGGACCTATTCTCTTCATTTCTGATCTTAGAAAATTCTTCCCTCCTGGTAATTCTTTGATTTGAACCGGAAATGCCCACCGGGTTAAAATCCAATACATCATAGGGAGCGAAACAACGACTATCGGCACACCCACTTTCATCCAATCCCAAAAACTGATTTCATAATGATAATTTTGATTGAGTAATCCTACTAATAAAGCATTGGGTGGCGTTCCAATTATAGTTCCCATACCACCAATATTACACGCAAAGGCAATACTTAATACCAAAACCACTTCAAAATTCTCTATGGATTGCTGCATATTAACAGAAGCCGTCTCACTTGCCAATGCCACAATGGATGTTCCTATTGGCAGCATTAACAAAGCAGTTGCCGTATTACTAACCCACATACTTAAAAAAGCAGATGCAATGATAATTCCCCATAAAATTCCCGACGGTTTCGTTCCGGTAAAATTAATAATATTCAAAGCGATACGTCGATGAAGATTCCAACGCTGCATCGCCATAGCTATTAAGAAGCCCCCCAAAAAGAGGAATATGAGCGGATTGGCATAAGGTTTTGTGGCTTCCGATATGTTTAAGACCCCTAATAAAGGGAAAAGGATAATGGGCAACAGTGCGGTTACCGACATCGGAATAACTTCAGTCAGCCACCAAACGGCCATCCAGATACCAATTGCCGCTGTATGCCATCCGGGTATTGAAAGTCCGTGTGGCGGTGGTAACAGAATAAGAATTATTGCAATAGCAGGACCAAGAAAAAAAGTAATTTTTTTCATTCCGACTCCCCCTCTATACTGAATATTTCTCTTTAAATATTTGTCTGCCATGAATTGAAAGACGAAATACTAATTACGTCTTCCAAACTTTGAAAATATTCATGATGTGAGTTTATTTTTAATATTTCATTAAATAAACATATAGAAATATTTAACAAAATAAATAGTATATCTTAATAATTTTCATATTGATACAATTGTTATTGTGTCGGGGGAAAGTACTCTTAGATGTCATTACAAACTTCCTTTTTGGCATAATAGGCTACTCTAAGAAAGAATCGGGACTTAAACCGGGTTATTCACCAAGAATTTTTAGCGTCCCAAAAATTAAGGAGTTAATTCTTTTTTGTAAGTTACATCATTTACAATATGATATGTATTCCTGTTGTATATGTGAATAATTCGGATTAAAAGCATTTCCTGATTCTTTGCAACAGGCCATTCACGAAAATGAAGTTGCCGGAACGCCTGAATCACCAGCTTACCAGCAAGCCATGGAAGTATTTTATAGACGGGTATTTACTGAGAAAGCAGTCTGCCATGTACCGGGCAAATTTCGATTGTACAATGAAACTAATGGGACAGGTCGTTTATGAAAATGTGGAAGGCCATAGGAGGCCGTCGGACTTAAATAAATCCACCAACATTATTCACCTTCGGGGATCATGATGAAGCGGTATTATCCACCGTTAAATATTATCAAAGTCCGGTACCAAATTCTAAACTTATCATATTCAAGAATACCGGCCACCTGACCATGCTGGAGGATCCCCAAACAAACCGTTAAGGTATTGAGATCTTTTTGTGATAGTGAGAACCATAGCTGTCCAAAACGTTTTTGAGATTAAAAAATAATGCTTAATCGGTTTATTTAGGACAGATTATTTAATATTTGAACGATCAATCCCCCAATGAAATAAAACGC
>DATFMK010000305.1:0-3984 GCA_035267005.1 Balneolales bacterium | reverse complement strand
TCGTTTGATCAATACAGAATTCTTCCCTCACCCTGAATTGAACTGAAGTTCAATTCGGTCCCTCTCCCCGGGGGAGAGGACTGCGTGTACTAAAAAAAATGCTAAGTTAAACATCTGAGTGTGTCATTCCTTCACTTTAAGTCTAAAAGACCAGAGGGAGAAATCTTCATAGTGAAGTAGTTATTTAACGTCAATTCGAGATAAATAAGATAATATTATGTTCCATATTCATGAGATCCATAGGCTTTATGGTTTGATATTTAACCCCCTTCGGGGTGGTGCTTAATCTTTATCGTTCTCCACCTGTTTCACGGATGGCTATTCATGTTTAAGCCCTTCTGGCTTATAGTAAAAACCAATTATGTTCACCCCTAGTTAATTAGTAGATTCTATAATTTGAAACATAGCTGTCCAAAACGTTTTTGAAATTAAAAAATAATGCTTATTCGGTTTATTTAGGACAGATTATTTAATCTTTGAACGAACCATCCCCCAATGAAATAAAACGCCCTAAAATCGTTTGGGAATAATATTTTATTCTTGGCGGTATGAAAACTGATAGCGTTCTCAGATCCGGTTTGACTAAGAGGCTAGGTAGATGAACCCCACTCCGGAAAAGCATGGAGTGGAGCCCATCGTAAGTGACATCATGAGGAACATTTGTTGATGGGCTCCACCTAAATGGTGGGGTCCATCTAAGAAAGACTTAAAACGCCCACCCGAATTATTCACCTTACCATGAAAAGCCCAAAATAGGTGGATAATGCAATAGTTTTTTTATTAACGTTTTGGACAGATCTGAATTTGAAACAAAATCTTCCGGATTCGAACAGCCACCATAATCCCCGAAGAGGATCAATATGAATAGCCCCGCATGAAATGCGGTGGTTAAAGCAATTATCCATCACCCTAACCCCGAATGGGGTTGAACAGAATTTGCCCCAATTCTTATTTCGAATTCACGTTATTTAAAAACGCCGTTTTAAAAAGAATTAATCTCGAACTCGCATTAAATCATTTTTGAATAATTTCGATTTACGAACGAGAATTAACGATTTGGGATTTGAGAAATGGATTCTGAATTAAATTCAGAATGTTGCCATAAATGGAAATTAGTGTTACGTTTTATGAGTAAATATTCACATCCATAATCCGCGAAAATCTGTGGCATAAAAATTACTTTCCGATACAAAAACGGGAAAAAATGCTATCCAAAAGGTCTTCGGTGGTGATTTCGCCGGTAATTGTGCCTAATTCGTGAAGCGCCGCTCGTAAATCGATAGACAGGAAATCGCCTGATACACCCGCGGCCAGAGCATCAAGGGCCGAACGGACCGATTCCTGCGTTTTTAACAGAGCGTCACGATGCCGGCTGGAAGTCACCAACAGATTCGAAGCATCGTAATGTTTATTTTGCAGCGCCCGTTCTTTCATCAGAGATTTTAACGCGTTAATACCTTCCCCTTCGGTGGCGGAAACGGTTAAATCGAATAGAGAAGTACCTCCATTACTTTCAATGGCGATATCTTTTTTCGTTCCCAGAGCAATGAACGGTTTCTCATCACTATTTTCCCGCAACTCCCGGATTCGTTGTTCTTCTACCGGTTCTAATGGAATAGACAGATCTTTCAGGAAAACGACCAAATCGGCATCCTGAATAGCTTTTTCGGAACGTCTCACTCCTTCCGCTTCTATAAAATCTTCCGTCTCACGAATACCAGCCGTATCCGTTAACCGGAACATTAAGCCTTCATAACTCCAATCCGCATCGATAGTATCCCGTGTTGTACCGGCGATTTCGGTTACGATGGCCCCCTCGGTTCCAACAAGGGTATTCAATAGAGTCGATTTTCCGGCATTCGGCAGGCCTACAAACACCGTCCGCACTCCGTGTTTAACCAATCGACCCGCTTCATACGTTTCCAATAACCGGTCGATTTGCTGATCCAGATCCTGCAATAATTTAGTCAGATGATCTTTATTGGCGAACTCAACATCTTCTTCACTGAAATCGAGTTCCAGTTCCACCAACGCCGTGGCATCAATTATAGCCTGTCGAAAATTACGAATATGTTTACCGAGAGCACCCTCAAGCTGCTGCTGTGCGGAATCGACCGCTTTCCGGCTTTTGGCATGAATGAGATCTGCTACCGCTTCCGCCTGCGATAGCTCCAATTTACCGTTTAAAAAAGCGCGTTGCGTAAATTCTCCGGGTTCGGCCATGCGGATATGTTGCGTCAACACCGTTTCAAGAACAGCCTGGGTAACCAACACACCGCCATGACAGGATATCTCGACCGATTCTTCTCCGGTATAAGATCGGGGGGTATGAAAAAGGGTTACGAGCACTTCATCCACGACTCGACCATCTTTGATAATATGCCCGAAATGAACGGTATGTGAAGCCTGTTTTGTTAAATCTTTTCCTTTAAAAATCTTGTTTACCCTACTGATGCAGTCTTCTCCTGAGACACGGATTACGGCAATACCCGCTTCCCCGATAGGAGTCGCGATAGCTGCAATAGGTTCTTTTTGTGTAATAACTTCCGACATTCTTAACTTTTTTTACTGATTTTATGAAAGATACGATACTTTAGGGGGCGTTTGCAATATTACGTAAGATTAGATGAATAAGTGTATGAGTAAGTAAACTGCCTGGAGTATGGAATTTTTAAAGGCGATCAGCTGTCAGCATTCGGTCATTTTAATCTTTGCTTTTCTTTTTAACCTTATCTACCAGTTTATCAAAATCGGATTTGAACTTTTTATCCTGAATCGGCCTGAACTTTTCATATTCATTTTCTGCTAATTTTTTTGCTATCGAAGCTTTAACCTGCCCCGGATTTTTTAGTATTTCATAATCATTGAATTGAAGAAAGCCATCCAACTTTTTAACCCAATCAGTCATCTTCATCGGCCTTTGTTTCTCGGCTTGTAATTCAGCATAATCCAGATACATCGTTACAATGCGATTGAGCTCTTTGATCTCTTTTTCCGATAAATAATTTTTGGCTACTTTGACATCGGATTTTAAAACTTTTCCATCGGGCGCATTTTCCCAATTCGTTAAACCCATTTGAGATTTTTTGGCATTCGCTCGCTTAGCGATAATTTCCGCGGCTGTTTTCCCAGTTATAGCCCAATGTAATTTATTTTGTACCGTAGCATAGAACTCTTTGGTAATGGGAGATTTAGGATCATAATCTATACTGCATTGAGCATAAATATCCGTAATCTTTTGATAAAAGCGGCGTTCCGATGCCCGTATCTCCCGGACTCGCTCAATGAGTTCGTCAAAATAATCCTTCCCAAATAAGGTCTTCCCTTGTTTTAACCGGTCATCATCAAGAACAAATCCTTTCGTGATAAATTCTTTAAGTGTACGAGTCGCCCAAATACGAAACTGAGTAGCCTGATAGGAATTAACCCGATATCCTACAGAAATTATGGCATCTAAATTATAATACTCGAGATTTCTTTTTACTTTTCTATTTCCTTCAATTTGAACTGTCAAAATTTCTTTGACAGTTGAACTTTTATCAAGTTCACCTTCATCAAATATGTTTATAAGATGATAGCTCACATTTTGCTTCGTTGTTCCAAATAATGATGCAATTTGATTCAAATTCAGCCAGACTGTTTCATCTTTTACTAATACTTCAACTTTAACATCACCACTTGACGTTGAATAAAGCACTAAATCATTTGACGAAAGTTCTTTGTTATCCATAATCCCTATTTTCTCGATTCTGTAATATTCACGATTTCGTTCCCCTTTCGTACTCCATTTGTTTTCATTCCTTTTTTGTCTGAACCGGGATTTGGTTTGATTACCGGATTGCCGGGATTTTTGAATTTCTTATTCAATAATCGTTTGAATTGCAGGCTTCTTGCTCCGAAATTGATCAATAAACCTATTTCAAGATTATAGGCTTCCAGGTAATTTAGTGCTTGTGCAAGATGTACTTCTTCTAAATTAATGAG
>DATFMK010000304.1:0-5059 GCA_035267005.1 Balneolales bacterium | reverse complement strand
ATTCCCACTAATAATCTGATCGATCAAGTTGTGGGTATGGGTACCCGCTCCGGTGAAGATACAGACAAATTTGAAAATTTCGGATTAACTCCGGTGAAGGGAAAACATGTGAATTCGCCCCTGATTAAGGAATGTCTGGCTAACCGATATCGTCGAAAGGCATAATATCGTTGTTTTGGAAGGTGTCGCCGCTTACCTCGAAAGTTCACGAAAAGAGAAAAGAACACTGCACGCCATTGGTGATGACACGTTTTCGGTGGATGGACGTAAATTGAATCGACGGAAAATGATGCAGACAAAGATTCCGGATGGTGTGTAGACTAAGAGAAGCTTTTAATCCTGCTTACCCAGGATTATTCACCAAGAAATTTTGTTGTGATCAAGGCGCTCCGAAAGCTTTCGGAGCAACGCAGAGCATGGCAACATTTCGCAGCTCTTTTTAGACTCCTCAAATTTGAGGAAAACTTTATTTATTACAAGATATTATTCCTTCAGTATGATAGGTATTGATTCTTGTAGCTTACGTGAATAATTCGGGTTAAAGCTATTTGTTTGTCTTATATGTGCAATAAACGTTGACCCAAAAGTGGCTGTGAGATGACACCTATGTGGGATGTTTTAAAACATGACATCATCAATCTCTATCAGGCGTCATTTCGACCAGGGGGAGAACTCTTCATAACAAAATATTTGTAAAACATCTCTTTAGAAGATTTTTATTAGTGTAATAACATGTGTATAGATAAAAAGAGGGGGATATTATTATCGATAATCGATTTTTTTATTTCCCTATACCGTCATTTGTTACGATTTATTGAGATTTCATAATTAATATCGAAAGATGAGCTGGATGTAAGAGTGGTTGTTTAGAATAGGTTTTAAAATAATACTCAAGCTTTTTAAAACAAGGGATTATCTCTTCCCCAGTAGTCCTTACCTCTTAGAAATAGATGTTATCCGGATTGCCGATTATAATTTCTTTTTTCAAACCGGCTCCTTTAACCCGGATTATTCACCAAGAAATTTTGTCGTTCTTTTTAGATTCCTCAAATTTGAGGAAAGCTTTATTATTTTCAAAATATTGTTTTTTAAAATGTTATGTATTGTTTATCGTAGTATACGTGAATAATGTGGGTTAACCTTTAAAATATCGTGTCATTATAAGGTTTATGCTAATGGAATGGACTAATAACTGACTAAAAGAACGGCTTTGCATAGGCTTCTAAAATTAATATAAATCCGATAAAATTTGTGGCAAAAAAAAGCTGGAAATATCTTGGTAATCAAGTTTTTTCCAGCTTTAATTGCTCGTCGGGATGACAGGATTTGAACCTGCGACCCCTCGGCCCCCAGCCGAGTGCTCTACCGGACTGAGCCACATCCCGAATCAGATTTAAAATATACCGCTGATTACGTCAAAACTCAACAGCTACTGAAAATTATTTAAATAATGAGATGGAAAGCAGGCGACACAGATTAAGAATTAAAACCAAAAAGGGATCAAAAAGTTTATACACCGTGTTCACAGAGAATAGTATTCTATCATGACAAATAATCTGCGTAAATCCGGGTTAAGACAGTAAAATGAAATAAAAGAATATTGAGTACTCAAAAATATATAATATCGATTATCGATAATATGTTTTTTCTATAATTTCGCGACCATAATATGCTGCGGACCACTTCTTCCGCCATGATATAACCGTCCGGTATCCCGAAATCCGCCTTTTAGATAGGTGTGAATAGCTGCCTCGTTTTTGCAGTTTACGGTTAGAGCCACTTTGTCGTAATCAGGATAAAACTCAGGTAATACTTCTAAAATGGCTTTAATAGAAGGCACACCTAAACCTTGACCCTGAACACTGTGATCCAGGAAGAAGGCTTCCAAACCCAAAGTTTGTTTATCTTCACAATAATGTGCAATATCTTCCCAATTGGTATTGATCTGAACATAACCTATAAGGTGATCCTCCTTATAAATCAAAAAGGGAATTGTCTGTGATTTAGTTTCCAGCTTTTTCAAAATATTAGAAATCGGTGAAACATATGCATGTTGATGCTCTTTCAAACCAAGATTAAATACTTCCTCCCGGTCTGATTCCTCCGTCATTCTGACTACAATTACATTACTGCTGCTCATATTCTATAGTTTTATCTGGAATCAATAAGTGATGGATCAAAAATTCTGATTACTGTTTACCGCTTTAATGATAACTGAAAAAAAGGCCCGGTCATTTATATTACCGGGCCATAATATGTATAGAATTTGTTTATTTCAATCAGATACTTTTAGCACGATCTTTCCACGTCCATGTCCGGTATCGAGACGTTTGTGGGCCTCAGCAACCTGTTCGAGCGGTAATGTTTGATCGATCAGTGGTTTCACTTTTCCCTGTTCGATGAGATTACGCATTTCCTGTAAACGACGATTTTCCCGCGTCAGAAAAACGCCATATAGGGTGAGATTCTTTATTGAGATCGAAGATAAATCACCGTCGACGCCTAAAATAGTCGCTAACCGGCCGCCTTCTTTCACAGCTTCCAAACTCGCGTTAATATTACCCCCGGCGGTATCAAACACCGCGTTAATTCCTTCTCCATTAGTGGCCTTAAGGGTTTCTTCAATGACATTTTGCTCGCGATAATTCAGTGCTATATCCACATTTAATTCTTCCAAAGTTTTTTGATTATCGGTACCAGCTGAGGCAATCACGCGTGCACCGGCTGCCTTTGCAAATTGTACGGCAAAAGAGCCCACTCCGCCGGCTCCTCCGTGAATCAAAATCGTTTCGCCAGGTTGAATTTTCAACCGCCGGATGACCGCTTCCCAAGCTGTTCCACCGGCCAAAGGTACGGATGATGCTTCATTATGAGATAAATTCGCTGGCTTATAATCAATTATCGATGCAGGTACGACATTGTATTCCGCATAACTTCCATGTGAATTGCCAAATATTTCAGGAGTATAGTATACTTCATCACCCTTCTTGAAATGTTGTACACCAGGCCCCGTTTCTTCAATAATGCCGGACGCATCGTAACCTAATATGGCGGGCATTGCAAGCTGCGCCCATGTTCCGGATGCTCTTATTTTGGCATCAACGGGATTGGTGCCCGATGCGATAACCCGGACTAATACTTCACCGGGGCCGGGCTTGGGTTTATCCATTTCGTTTAGAGAAAAAACGTCGGGATTTCCGAATTCAGATATGGTCATTGCTTTCATAATACGAATACTATTTAGGCTTGTTTTTTATTTGCTACCATAACAAGTGAGAGGAATCCGGCGTTTCAAAAAAGAATTCATTAATGAATATGATCCAGAAATTTAATGATACCGGTCATAAGCATTTGAACGGAAACAGTAATCAATACCATCCCCATGAGCCGTTCGATAGCAATGAGTCCGCGACTGCCCAGAAAACGACGTAATCCACTGGCAAAAAACAGGATGATGGAAGAGGCCAGCCAGGCTGCAACAAGAGCAAGCAGCCATTCGGCCCAGCGGTGTGGTTCCTGACTCATCAGCAATAATTCAGTTGCCAGTGCAGATGGACCGGCGACGTACGGTATGGCAAGCGGTACGATAAATGGTTCGGCTCCAATATCCTCCTGCATGGAACCTCCTTTGGATGGGAAAATCATTTTAATAGCGATGAGTAGTAAAATAATTCCACCGGCCGTGGTTAACGCCGGATTTGAAATACGCAACATGGTCAGTATGTAGCGTCCGGCGAAAAGGAAAACAACCAAAACACTTAAGGCGATTGAAAGCTCTCTGACGACCACCTTTTTTTGTCGTTTAGGATCGACGTGTTTCAAAGCCGCCAGAAAGAAACCGATGTTTCCCAATGGATCCATCACCAAAAAAAGGAGTAAGAATGCTGATAGTATGGTCATTGCCTGATTCGGGGTCTGTAGATTTAAAGATTATCTGATATTTGAAACCCCTAAGGTAATGATTTTAATCTGAAAGACGAATATCAGTTTAATCCAAATAATGTGTTTTAAAACAGATCTGTCAAAAACGTTAATAAAAAAGCTATTGCATTACCCAACTATTTTGGGCTTTTCATGGTAACGGGAATAATTCGGGTGGGCGTTTTTAGTCTTTCTTAGATGGACCCCACCATTTAGTTGGAACCCATCGACAAATGTTCCTCATGATGTCACTTACGGTATCGATTTTTAAATGGAATCGTCCCAAATTTTAAATCCAAATGTTGGAACTATCATCGATGGGCTCCACTCCATGATTTTCCGGAGGGGGGTCCATCGACCTCTTTGTCAAAACGGATATGAGAACGCTATCGGTTTTTGTACCGCCATGAATAAAAAATTATTCCCAAACGATTTTAGGGCGTTTTATTTCATTGGGAGATTGATCGTTCAAATATTAAATAATCTGTCCAAAATAAACCGATTAAGCATTATTTTTTTAATCTCAAAAACGTTTTGGACAGCTATGGTAATATATTAACAAAATTGTACTAAAACCTTCCGTAGCATGATAATTTATTTTTCGCTCCTTAACTTGTAAAACTCTCATCTAAAAAACTATAAATATTTATTCTTCATATAAATAGCGGGAATTGTAATTTAAAAGAATACAGAAAAGAGAAGACAGAATTCAGAATGGAGTGATCGTAGATGTAAGTTGTAAGTGTTAAGAAGATGAGGCAATGACCACTTAACCGTTATCAATGATCAATGGATGGATGCAAAGTGTATGGAATTAGACAAGGTACGATGATAAATATTTAGGTTATTGCGTGTATTGAGGGGGATTCGGACTGCGGGTTTTGTTTTATTTCTTCAGGGTAAATTAAATAACTACTAACTCGAAGTACTTTCATAGAAAAGGGCGGATGGGAATGATTGAATCAATGAATCCTGAATGGAAGGATTTGTTTGAAGAATTATAACGTATGGTTAATACTCATTTATTATATGCATTGTTTGAATCGTTGATCATGCTTATGGCTTTTACAACGGAAGGGGATTACTTCGGCAAAAAGCGCCTCGTAATGACACTTATTATGTTTTCGATGGTAAAACC
>DATFMK010000303.1:0-5135 GCA_035267005.1 Balneolales bacterium | reverse complement strand
CAAAAACCACAAGACCTATCTTGCTTCCGACCGGATGTCCTGCCATAGCTTTAAGGCCAATCAATTCCGGCTTTTCCTTCATTCGGCAGTCTATGTACTGATCCACACGCTCCAGCAAGAAGTGCTGAAAGGGACAGAATATGGCAAGGCCACTATGAAAACCATACAGCTAAAGCTCCTGAAGGTAGCGGCCCGGGTAAAAGTCCTCAAAACCAAGGTAAAGATCGAATTGCCCGTAGCGTTTGCTACCCGGTGGGTGTTTGAAAAGTGCTTCGGTATCTTTCAGGCCTTACGGATTTGAACCGGTGATCGGGCCTCTAAACGTTCTTTACCTTCCTGGACACTTCCAAAACAGATGATGAAAAAAGCGTCCGGGAATCTTGTGTCTTTTCCAGTACCACAAACAGTGCAGGGCGGTGGGATTAGCACAAATCAGAGAGTACTTCTAGAATTTGACACGTTTTTTTTACCCCCGGATTGAGTTTATGAATTATTCAGGTTAGATCTTATATATTAAGAAAAGCTTATGCAAAACCGTTCTTTTGCTCAATATCGGCATTTTCGTGACTTCGATATTCGAAAAAATGCTTTTGGGATAATATCAAAAAGAGATGAGTCCACATTGAATAGTAAAGAGCCCCCTACTCTATTCCAACTGCCACGAAATTAATAAATCGAATATTTCATAAATATTATGCCAGATTACAAATGTATTTAAGCTGATGTTGAAAACTATTTGTTCATCATATGTCGATTTTTATTTGATATAGCTGTAAAATTTCATTTCCTTATCTAAGTACAGCCTAACCCATAGGTAGTCATCAGGTTATTAATATAGTTGCGGAGCTCATAATGGATCGGTTACGAAATGGTTTGAAAATCAATGTTTATATCTTTGGGATTGCAGCTTTTGTTTTTGCCTGTTCATCTGTTAAAAAAGAGAAGCAGAAACTCCCCGCTCTAAAACAAATTACACTGCAAAGAGATTTGAATATTTCCGCCGGGACTTCCAAAGAGAAGATTGGATCGTTTCAGGGTTTGGCGGTTGATAAAAAGGGCGAAATGTATGTTGTGGATAAAAAGCTCACTACCATTCATGTTTTCTCGCCGGATGGACATTATTTGGGATCCATAGGTCGGAAAGGAAAAGGTCCGGGCGAATTTGCTTCAATCAATTCAAAATTGAAGATCGTAAATGATACTATGTATGTACAGGACAGAAGTCAACGTCGGATCGATCTCATAAATATTCGTACACGAAAATGGATTCGAAGTTTCAACATTCCGAATGCCAAATTCAAGGGAACATCCTTAGGAGCACCCCGTGATATGCTTCCGCTTCCGGATGGAAATATTTTGGAGTCTTTTCGTCTCCCCTACTATTCCAAACCGAAAAAATTGACTCATCAAATGACCGTCGCCCTGTTTAATCCAACCGGAAATTTTATAAAAAAAGATTTTACCCAAATTCCGGTGTTATTTCCAACCGATCAGGCACTGGTTCATATTCAGAGAGCCAGTGGACAAATAAGAAGCGTTACGGTATATAACCATCTCACATTTTATCCTACAACAATTTTAACGACAGACCCAAAAGGACATCTTTTCGTTGGTCGGACCGACAGCGTCTCTTTGAATGAATACGATAATAACGGACAATTGACGGGAACAATTAAAGGGAATTCTCCAATAGCCAAAATGACCGACAATTTAAAAGATAGTCTTTTGTTCAAGATTCCATTTACAAGTAACACTTACCGGAAAGTCATCAAAAAAGCGGGTATTCCAAAACATTGGCCGGCCTGGCAAAATGTGCTTTTTGATAATAAGGATCGTTGTTATGTGGAATTGTTGAATCCCGGGAAAAAATATCAGACCTGGTGGATTTTTAACGCTCACAAAAAACCGGAATGGAAATTTACACTGCCATCCGAAGTAACCTTATATGCCGTGCGAAATGGAGAAGCGTACGGCATTTGGAGTAAAAAAGGGCAATTTCAAAGATTGGTCCGGTATCATGTAAAAATATAAAAACTATCCAACTATTCAAGGGTTTGAAACCCTTGGAGGGTTCTTAATTAAGAAATAAATATCTAATGAAGAAAATAACGTTTCTTTTATTCATCACAATCCTTTGGGGATGTTCATCCAGAAATAAAAATCAAATTCCTAAGAAATACCGGAAACTGAAAAATCTTACTGTTTTCTCTTCTAATTCTAAACCAACCAATACGATTTCGCTCCAAAAGGTTGCCGCTTACGGTAGTAGTAAAAAAGTAATAATCGGAAGGATGGGGGGTATCGCAGTTGATAATTCCGGTCACGTATATATCCCTGATAAACAACAAAAAACAATCGATGTTTTTAAACCGGATGGTCAGTTTCTAACACACATCGGACATAAAGGAAATGGTCCCGGTGAATTCAATTATCTGATGAATGTCCAAACGACCCAAAATGAATTAATTGCCGATGACGCCCCGCAGCAAAGAGCTGTTGTTTTTTCTCTGCCCTCTTTTAAATATAAGTATACGATTCCCATCGCTAATAACAGAAATAAATTTAAAGCACTCAAAGGGACCTATCCTAATGCTTATTATGCAAAATCCAAAAATTCATTTCTTGTGACTTTTGGTAAAAATGCTCATTCAGAGAACCATGCCTGGGACAGGTTTACAGGGCGCAACCTTTATTATTCTATGAATAAAAAGGGGCGAATTACATCACAAAAGTTATTAGAGATGAAATCTCAGGAAGAGGTTTTAGTTCCATATAGTGGAAGTGTAACTAACCGAAGGGGGGTCACCCGAAAGATTCCTGTAATGGGATATCATCCGGGATTTTACGGTAAATCATTAAAGGCTTTATCGAATAATGACCACTTTTACTGGGCCTGGTCAACCGATTTTTTGATCAAAGTTTACAATTCTGATGGAACCTATCAACGGGCTATTTATTATCCATATAAAAACATTCCGCTTACCCAAAAATCTGCTAATATTGCAAAAACACCCAAATTTGTCATGAAAGGTTGGAAAAAGATGAAATTACCAAAAACCTGGCCTGCACTACACAGTATGAAAATTGATTCGCAAAACCGGATTTGGGTTTCTACGATTGTCAAAAATTTCAAAGACTATCGATGGTGGGTGCTGAATAATCGTGGAAAACTATTAGCCCATTTCAACTGGCCGAGAGACCGACAAATCGAAGTGATTAAGAACGGGGATATCTATGCAAAAGAGAAGAATAAAAAGGGTTTGACCCGGATAGTAAAGTACAAGTATGAGTTGAAATCTTTGTAAATGGCGACAAACCTCCAAGGTTTTTAAAACCTTGGAGGTTTACTAAAAGATAAAAATGTCGAACATCATGAAAAAAAATAACATTCCTCATTTTCATTACGATTTTAGGGGGATGTGCATCTCAAAACAAAAATCTGGTTCCGTAGAAATTTCGCAATTTAAAAAATCTTACTGTTTATCCCGCAACTGTAAAACCAGAATATAAAATCACATTCACAAAGAAAGCTTCATTTGGTGATACAACAGGAGTTGTTGTGGGACCGCGTATCTTTAGTATAGCTATTGATAGTAAAAATCGTTTATATCTGGCTGATCTATCCGGTAAGAAAATCGATGTTTTCAATCCAGATGGATCATTTTTACAGCAGTTAGGAAGAGCGGATCGTAGTCCCGGAGAATTTCATCTTGTATGGAAACTTAGAATCAAAAATCATTCTTTATATGCATTAGATTATATGTTGCAAAAAATATCGGTTTTCAATCTAAAAACGATGCAGCATATACACGATGATAATATTTCACTATTAAAGATTGGTAATGATCAACCCCCTTGGTATAAAAAAGCACTTAAGAAACATACCTTTTACACAGCTACTAATTTTTATATTCAACCTGATAACAATTATCTGATTTTTTTTAGTGATAATGAAGTTGCTCCACGATCTATCCTAAAAAATCGTTTATATGAAGGATCTACTTATAATTCTCGTACAGAGAAGTACTTAAAAAGTAAAGTATTTACATTTAAGTGGAGTGGTGGTGTCTTAAATAAGAAGAACGTGACTTTGTTCTAAGTGCCATACAAGTCAAAAACAGTATTTGATTATTATAATGGCCAGTTAATATATGGATGGACCCAAAATTTCTTACTCAAATCTTATAATAATAAGGGTATTTATCAACATGCTTTTTATTATTTGATTCCCAAAGTAAAATTTAATTTAAAAGAATTGTACACATATTATCTGCTCCCGGATAATCAAATAAAAGAAGCCTTTCGGAATGATTAATTACCTGCTGTGTGGCCTGCTATGAATTCACTTAAAATGGATGAACATAACCGGATTTGGGTATCCTCTATCTCAAATAATATAAAGATGAATAAATGGCGTGTTTTTAATCAACATGGAAAACTCTTAGCACAATTTACCTGGTCGCAACATCAATCTCTTGAAGCGATAAAAACGGGTATGTGTATTTCAAAAAAAGGAATAAAAAAGGCGAGATGCAGATTGTTAAGTATAAATTTGAGTTGAAATCTTTGTAAATGGCGACAAAACCCTCATAACTATTTATAAGCGATTGTTTTTATTAGTAAACTATACTTTGAATTTAAAAATGTTTAGAGCCTATATCCACGCTTTCTTACCCACTCCAGCTCTCCCTATCATAGGGAGAGAGCTTGTTTATAGACGACAAAATGTAACTTTTTGATTTAACTATTTTTTACTAAAAAAACAGACGGATAAATTTATAAAATGATTAACGCAAATCATTTATAAACGAATACAAAGCTTCTTGGCAAATCTCCTCCCTATTGTTAGGGAGAGCCTGTCCCGCATACTTTCGGGAATTAAGGTGGGTAAGAGCGTGTTAAAGACTACCAACCTATAATTTTATCAATACTTGTTTTGAAATGAGTAGTGTATATTTAGATTTTCAAAAATACTTGGATGCTTTATCCACGCTTGTCTTACCCACTCCAGCTCTCCCTATCATAGGGAGAGAGCTTGTTTAGAGACGACAAAATGTAACTTTTTGATTTAACTATTTTTTACTAAAAAAACAGACGGATAAATTTATAAAATGATTAACGCAAATCATTTATAA
>DATFMK010000302.1:0-2807 GCA_035267005.1 Balneolales bacterium | reverse complement strand
GACGGGATGGTGGAAGAAATCGGACTGCGATCGACCAGACTCAGACTGCTTACGGGTCACCAGACAACGATTCCCAACGAGGAAATGGCCAAAATCGACATCGAAAACATTGGCCTCCGTCCCCATATCAGAAGGTTGGCTAGTATTGGTATTACCTATGACACACCACCGGAAAAAATTGAAAAAGCGGTTGAAATCATCTTAAAAATTTTGGGTAACCATGAAGGAATGGATCCGGAACTTTCGCCCCGGGCTTATTTTAGTGAATACAATCCGTACTCTCTAAATATTTCAGTACTATACTGGTATCACCCGGCGGACTATTGGGGCTATATGCAAGCGAGAAACCTTGGTGTCGCAGGCGGCTTTTTTCTGGTGGATAATGGCAATTCATTTGGACGTAGAACTGAAATAGGGATTTGGTGGTCTATGGTCAATCCAATTGAACCATATGTTTCATGAGAGCGCAATAAAACGACAAACTATTGCCGGTTGGATTACCTTCATGAACCTTTCCCCACCCTATTATGATTATTTCGAGGGTCATCTGGAATATCCTTTTCAGGTAATCCAAACGTAAACCCGCAATGGTTAATTAAAGAGCTTGCCGAAAGATATGACTGTAAATTGACACCATCAGGAATAACGCGGCTGATACAAAGACTGCATCCTGAAATGGAAAAACGTTCAAGAGGCAGACCTAAAATTCATGAAGATAAGCAGATATACAATTCATGTGGGGGATTTGAGTTGATTATAGCGTTGGCGTATCATTTAGGGTGGCCTCAAATGACAGCAAATACAATTAAGCATACTATAAAATCCCTTAAAAAAACAAATGCTTTCAAATCAAGTGCGAGTTATTACGATCCAAAAGGACGCGATAAACTTGGAAGGTTTACCGCAGAATACAATCAGCGTGAAGATATTAGAAAAACACGATTTGATTCGATTACTGAAAAGCGGGGTGAGAAAAATTGGGAATCAATGAATATAATTCGTGATGATATAAAAACTATTGAGCGTAAAAGTTTAGCAATTCTTTCACTTCCGGTAATAACGATGAATGGTAGTATGAGAACCGTCGATTCAGCGCTCGGTCAGGAATTAAAACATTTTGCTGGTTTTGATTACAAACAAAATTCGCTGACAAAATATCTGAGTGAATTAAAATATCTCGGAGTATCAGCAAAATTGCTTGAAGATATCATAGCATTTTGGAAAAAATGCTGGGGGCCTGAGATGAAAAACTTTGGTAAGCCAACGAAGTTGCTTTGTTACTACATCGATGGTAACACAAAAGCCGTTTGGTCCTCAAAACGTGTAAAAAAAAATAAAGTGACTATGCTTGGCAGAGTAATGGGCTGTTTAGAACAAGTATTCATTCATGATGCATTGGGACATCCGATTTATTTTGAAACATATTCGGGCCATGGCCCTTGCGGTGAACATATTCTTGCTATGTTCAAAAAAATTGAGAGCACAATTGAAGATTCACCAGGATCCAGAATATCTGTTAATCGTGTGTTAGTCATGGATGGAGCCAGTAACAGTGTAGGGACTTTGCGTGCTTTTGCATCTCAGCAAAAATATCATTACATTACCCCCTTGGATGATAACCAGTGGAACGAAAGAAAAATAGTCAATCTAGGCAAGCCGACACGTTATCTGTATGGAAAAGCGAGTTTAAGAGAGGCTGTTATAGAACTGGAAGATTCTAAAGAAAAGGGATTTCTGATAAGAACACGTGCAATAAAAATTGACTGGGATAATTGTAACATGACCGTATTGCTTACCAGCCTTCCAATTGAAACAATAGGCTCTAGTGAGATTGTACAGTCATACTTCAATAGATGGCCGGCAGAAGAATTACAATTTAGATATATGAAATCGGCAGTTAGCCTGCATAGAGTAGCAGGATATGGGAAAAAAGAGATTCAAGATGAGCGCATAGCGGAAAGACAGGTCCATGCTACAAAAATGATAAACAAATATAAAGAGATTCTAAATGAAGCAATAAAAGATATAGGAGTTCACGAAGAAGCAATATCGAAACTTATACCCAAAAAACGTCGACTTCGAAATCAGGGTATAATTAAGGATGGCAAGCTCAATATTGCCCAAAAACAAATGGAGCAGCTTGATTCATATGAGAAAAAGATTAAATATCACGAGAAAAAAATCAAAGAAATTGAAAAGGAGCATTGTGACCACTTTCGCCTGCTGCGAAAACACAGGCGTGAATGGCTTCGACTACAGGGAAAAGAAACGGTATACAAAGTAGATGTTGAACTTGATCAAATACTAACATTCCATCGTGTTAGTTTAGCAAATCTGTATGCTTACTTCATTAAATACTTTCTTGGCGGTGAATCGATAAGTTTGATAAAGCTTTTGCATAAAATTATTCACATTCGCGCTACAATTAGAGAGAGTGAGAATATTCGAAAAGTGATTTTAAATTACAACAAAAAGGATAAATTAATGATGGAGAAGCTTGCTGAGGCAGTAAACAAAATTAACGCCTTGCATGTAATAGGCCCTCATGGCAAACGAATGGAATTCTCCATAGAAAGTCAGTTGTCTTAAATTAAATCAAATAAATTTATTTTGGCCGAAAGTTATGAATTGCGGTTATAAGCAAAATTAACCGTCAAATTGAACATCTCGATTTTTTTGGTAACGGTGAAATCGAATGAAAAAGAGAGCGTTGGGACGATCAAAAAAATGAGCCAACCAATAGAAGACTTCAAACCCAAGCCGATCCCGGTCACTGTCATGGCTGGGTTTCTCGGCGCCGAAAGGCA
>DATFMK010000301.1:0-4674 GCA_035267005.1 Balneolales bacterium | reverse complement strand
AGCATAGCGCACTCCGCGTTTCGGACTGAAATTCATTGTCGGACCAAAAATGCCTTTCACATCGACCTCACCGGTATGAAACAGGTACATTTTGTACTCAAGACATGGAGCATTTTTGCCCGGCACCGCACTTGGCGTATTCAAAGGCGACACGCTCCTCATACCAGATTGCGTCCTCCCATAATCCTGAATCCTTATCCATTTGTCCCTGCCTGTGTTCGTCTGTTTTGTATAGTGAGCCGCTGCCATCGAGACATAACCGTCACCTTCCACAAAACCTTTCACATTATTTCGTTTCGGGTAGGAAGGATTGCTCACAGGCGCATAAACAATTACACTATTACGTGTTCCTTTTTGCGTGATTGTTATTGGAACTCTATGGCTGCCTTCCGGTGCTCGTTTCCAATTAATACTGACATAAATCCGATGTTGCCTTTTTACTTCTCCCTTTTCCGAAGAGACTTTTACATAGGATTTTCCCGAATGGACTGTGTATTCGAAGGGGATCTTTCCACGATTGAAAATATCCAAATAATAGGTCTGCCGGTTGTATTTATCGAACTGAGGAAGTACGACATCGGATGATGCTGAAGGCCATGCTTCACGAGAACCCTGTAAGGCTACACCCATTAGAGCTGAATCAGGGATCGAAAGATTATCGACCAAATGGATGGCATTCAGATTGTTCTTTCTTGGCTCATGCCAGCTCTTATAACCAATAAAAGGCTGATCCATGAAACCATTCCACTCACCGCCCTTGAAAGAATGATTAAAATAGCCCATCATACTTGTATCCGCCCTGAATAACTTCCGGGTTTTTGTGGCCATTTTGTTCGTCATGGCGCGCTTCTGTTTCGCATAAAGTTCATTACGTCCCGCAGAATAGTACATATCGTTTAATATGTAGCACGCCTTGACCGGAAAAAGTACAAGTTGATAAAATGCAGCCTGTTTATCATCCGGGAGTTTTTCATAAATCTTTTCGGCTTTATGGGTGATCGATTTATATTCACCAATGACATTCGCTGCTTCATTATAATTTACAATACTATACGTATTCGGTCTGATTAATTCCGGCTTTCTGCGTCCGTTGTACCTGCTGTACTTCATCATGATATCAGCGATTTCGTTAGCGTACTTCGGTCCAAATTGCTGACGAGCCCATAATCGTGCGAATTGATTGATATTATTGCTTGTCCATCTATTTGTGTTCCAGGCAAGATTCATGAAATAGGAAATCGGGAATGCATACCCTTTCAAATGCCCGACATTGACGATCCAGATCCGGTTCGCTCCGTACTTGTCGGCGAGTGACATCTGATCCCATATCTTGGGAAGAGGATTGGCATTGATCCATTGATAACTTCTCGGACCACCGTGATAATCGAAGTGATAATAGATCCCGGCCCCGCCGCTGCGTTTTCTTTCCGTTGCGGTGGGAAGACGGCGCAGGTTTCCCCAATTATCGTCTGTCCAGAGAATAGTGACGTAAGGGGGTACTCGAAATCCAGCGTTGTAGTATTTCAGCACCTCCTTATAAGGACACCATAACTGTGGAATTTGTGCCACATCCGAATTCATCTCATTACCCAGGATCTTTTCCTGTTCTTTTACGATTTTACCGAGAAGTGTCGTGTCCTGTGTAAGCGTCCCGCCGGGAATCATTGGGGAGTCGTTCTCGCCACGAAGTCCGATCGTCACGATCTCCCGGTAATTTTTATTCCGCTCAATACCACGTTTCCAAAAGTTGGTCAGCGTATCAGGATACTTCGCAAAATTCCATGAGCCGAGAGTCTTTCCATACCGCCGGTCCCATTCCTTCTGCGCCCGCATCATCGGTTCCTGATGAGAGGTTCCCATATAAATCCCGTATTTGTTTGCCATGACGGGATTCAACGAATCGTCCTCATTGAATGCGTTATTCCACATCGCGGGCCAAAGATAGTTCGCTTTCAGACGGAGCAATAAATCAAATACATGCTCATAGAATTTGTGTCCATAGTTTGCAACTCCCCTGGGTATTGGTGGGTTCTTACCCGGTTTAACATTACCATATTTGTTGTGCACCCAGTTAGTCAGATCCGGTGCTTCATCATTCAGAAAGATTCCCCGATATTTCACAGAAGGCGGACCTTCTTCAAACGTTCCCGCTTTAACATAAAGAGATTTGTGATGTTGTGGCGTTACATTATCCCACCAATACCATGGAGAAACGCCGATTTTTTCAGAAACATCATAAATTCCGTAGACCGTCCCCAGCATGTCGCTTCCGACAATGACCAATGCTCGATCGACCCCAGGATAAGGATGATTTACCACTTGAATTATGAAAGATTCCCATTTCCCCTTGATACTGTTGACGTTTATCTTATGTTCGCGCATCAACTTATCTATCAGCCCACTCCTGCCAATCGTGCCAACAACAACCATCTCTTTCGACTTCGGTAATTTCCCGATCTTTAGCATCGGTTCCGTGTTTGTCACTTTTGTTATATCCGATCTGAGGTTCTTCAAAGCGTGTTTAACACCCCAGTAATCACCCGAACCCACACAAAGCGGCGCGGAATACCCGGAAACAGATAATTGAAATCGCCCTCTTCCATTCCGGGTGGTTATATAAGATTTTCCACCAATAGATTGTGATCTCGCCGGATTAACAAAAAAGCCTAACAGAAAAACGAATATGATAGCGATTCCTGTATTAAATGATAAAAAAAGATTATGAATTCGGGATTCATTTCTCTTTTGTTGAAATATATTTAAGAGATTATGAGGCTGACTACGCATAGTGTTATTTTCAATGATATTGGCAATGATTCCATACTTTAAAAAAGACAAATTTTGTCACATTTTAGACAACTAATAACCTTCATATTTTATAAATAAGATATGATAAGGGCAAAATAATATTTACAGAAGGGGGATTATTATGTATAATATTTATTTAAATGGGTTAATTCTCATGATTTTGGTCAAAAGGAAGCCATTTTCTCTTTATCTATTTTGAAACATTATGGACAAAAATTTGTTGTTTATGATAATTTTGAGATGACACATCCATTTTACAAAAATTACAATTACAATCTTTTCTGGAATAATTCTTTAAATTATTCCAGCTTTAGAAAAATAGGTATTAAGAACCCGTTGGTAGGTCACGTTAATCCATTAACCCTGGGGGGCAATCCGCATGAAGTATTTGATGTTAAAGCAGAATAGAGTCCTTTAATTTTCTTCTAATCATGATAATTAACGTGAATTCGATATAATTATAGACGTATTTTATTTCATTCTCACATTTGGATGATATCTCACGCAAAAAGTAGGTTCAAGATGACGCCTTAGAGTGATGTTTTTTAAATATCAACCTCATCTTCGTTCATTCGCGTCATTTCGAACGGAGAGAGCAATCTCCAAAGTAAAATATTCATTCCAAGACGCTGTTTTAAAGAAGCTTTTATCTCGAACTCAGGTTAATTAGAATAATACCTCTAACAAACTCCCGAACTATTGCCGTTTTTACTATTTTACTGTACTATCAAACATCATCGTAATTCGTATTTTTAAAAATAATACTATTTAACAAGTCCCGAATTTACGCATCATGCTAACTAAAAAGATCCTATTATTACTGACTTTACTGGCAGGTTTATTTTCCATTAACAGTTGTGCTCAAAGTATCCCGCCACGACATATTGTTGTAGTGATACTCGAAAATCATGGATTCAAACAAATTATCGAATCACCTAATGCTCCATATATCAATTCTTTGGCAAAAGATGATCATTCGGCATTATTTACCAATTCTCACGGTGTTACCCACCCTAGTCAGCCCAATTATGTAATGCTGTTTGCCGGTACAAATCATGGCATTACCGACGATAAGATGCCTAAAAACATACCCTTCAATAATCCCAATTTAGGTGCCGAAATTTTGGCTAAGGGACTCACTTTTGCAGGTTACTCGGAGAGTCTGCCATCAACTGGTTTCAATGGAGCATATTCCGGTGATTATGCACGGAAGCATAATCCATGGGTTAACTGGCAAGATGCTTCTCAAAATGCTATCCCGGCAAAGTTAAATCTACCACTATCACATTTCCCTGAGAATTATTCTGATCTTCCAACGATTTCTTTTGTCATACCAAATCAGCATCATGATATGCATAATGGAAAAGATCCGGCGAGGATTAAACGGGGAGATCTATGGTTAAAAGAGCATCTCAATGGTTATATACAATGGGCAAAAACTCATAACAGCTTATTTATTTTGACTTTTGATGAGGATGATTTTACACCAGCCAATCGTATCCCGACATTATTCGTTGGTCAGATGGTAAAAAAAGGCCAATACAAGCAAAATATTAATCATTATAATGTACTCCGCACGATTGAGGATATGTATGGTTTAGCATATGTGGGAGCCAGTGCTCATGCTAAACCAATCACCAACTGCTGGCAGAATGAAAAGTTATCGGCTCAAAATTGAAAGTGATTTTGGTAAATGCGTGCGGAATCCCTGCCGTTGTTCATGCTTATGGCTTTAACTATGGTAGGAGATTGCGTCGCTTTGCTCTTATTAACGTATCGAATCAATAAGTTTAATTTTCTTACTTGAAAGTATTTTCCCTAATTAAGGGCTCGCAATGACACTCTTGGTGTTGAGTGGTTTTTTGA
>DATFMK010000300.1:0-3978 GCA_035267005.1 Balneolales bacterium | reverse complement strand
TCATAGGGAGAGAGTATGTTAAGTGACAACAATATGTATACAGATGATTTAAGTCTGGTTTAAAAAAAACAAACTGATAAAATCGTAATTATGAATATTGAAAAATCATTGATAAGTATTTCTAAAACATCTTGGCAAGTCTCCTCCCTATTGTTAGGGAGGATTAAGGTGGGTAAGATCGTGTCAAAGGTTATGATATAGTAATTATTTAGCTTACAACAAGAACAAAGCATCACGTTATTTATATAAAATGTGGAATCAAATTATACTTCCTAAAAATTATGGGGAATGGCGGATAAGTAGTAAAGTTGTTTGTCTCAGTGTTTAACCTCGTTCCCAAAGTCCCCTTTGGGAATGCCTGGCTGGAAGCTCTGCTTCCGTACCATATCCTAACAATTATTTAGAATTTTTGCGGAAGTACTGGATGGATCTCAAATTAAAATGAAACAGAGTTTCATGTATTCCATTCCCAACGAGGACGTTGGGAACGAGAAAAAAATAAAACATAAGCTCTCAGCCTACCACTCAGCATGTTTATATTCTGTACCTGACGGCACGGAGGTTTGTGGCGATATTATGTTTCTATCCATAGGTAATCCCAAAGGGATATAAAATATGACAGAATCAGGATGAGCAGGATTTATTTTACGTAATAAGTGTCATTGCGAGCCAGAAATTCAGGCCAAATATCTTCTTACAACTCAAAGACGGTATTTTAAGATGCTTATTTGGATATAGGGAGCGTGGCAATCTCCTACCGGTTTTAAAGCCATAAGCCAAAACAACGGTGGAGGATAAGCTGACGCTATATTAAAGATGTTAGATGAATGAGATAAGATAGAAACTCTATTTATCTCGTTGCAATGCTCTGCGTTGCAATGCTTAGCTGGACGCTCTGCGTCCTTTTACGTGATAACCATTAATTATATTAATAATGCGTAACTGACATAAATGGATTGGGTTTTAGGGGAAATAGTTCGTTTGGATGCTTCATTAACGTTTTGGAACGCAGAGCGTCCCGATTGTCATTACACCCCAGAGGGGTATAACGAGATATAGACGTATAATGAAAGATGTAAGATTTATAAGACGCTTTTATTCTATCTCTTTTCACTTTTATCTAGCGAAAGCGAACAAACGCCGTCAGGTCTTTTAGATGCTGACGGATTTTTTCGCAAATCCAATCCTAATCCTGAAGATCTTTTAATCCTGTAAATTCTGATTCTAATGGTAAGAAACAACATTCCAACTCATAACTAATTACTTAGCAATTAATTCGTTTGTTATTCAACCCTTTTAGGGTTGTTTTCATGTCTATCCCATAACCACCCGTTTCACAGGTGGCTATTCTTATTAAAGCCCTTCAGGCTTTTATCTCGTTGCAATGTTTAGCTGGACGCTCTGCGTCCGGGAACCGTAATTGGTGGGTGACAATGTTTTTGGCTGTCACTGCGCTTGGCTTCCTTCTCAAACTCCCGAACCCCTTTCGGGAGATTGAGAGTGTGTAAGCAGAGCGATATTGCGCGAAGCACCTCAATTATTTAGGCACCCATGTTTGATTTATAATTGTGACACAGTCTGTTTTACCATGAATAAAACAGGTTAGGTTTACGCTCTGTGAACTCGGTATAATAACCCTGCGCTCACCGTAGTTAAATTTTTTATTTACCACCATTAACCGACTGCTGCAATAACTCATAATACCGCTGTATAATTTGCTGATAGTCTTTGCTGAATTGAGTGTTATTTTCACTTTGTAACCTTTTTCTCAGCATTTTTTGCAATTCCTGCATCGTCATTTCAGGTGATGGTTTTTTTATGGATTGGTCAGCGGTCTCAGATTTTCGCTTTTTGTCTTTACCTCTTTTTTGTAATGCCTTTTCTGCCGTCAACATGCGGGATAAAATATTTTGCTGACGTTGAATAAACGGACGATCTTTGGATCCTCCACGCATATCATTTATCGCATCCTGCATCTCATCAGATAAACGCTGTAAATCACTTAGTGTTTTATCACCTGCCTGCAGTCCACCGCTGCGCTGAAGTTCTTGAATCTGATTACGAATTTGTTTCTGTGTGCGTGCGAGCTGATTAAAACGTTTAAGCTGACTTTCGGTCAGGCGGTCTCCCTGAATATTATTAATTAAGTTTTGAAGTCGATCATTTAACCCTCGTTGCTGCTTTGATAACTGTTGTAAGGCCTCCATTGGATTACCGCTCATTCCAGATCCCCCTCCCTGATTTCCCTGCTGCTGTAACTGATCGATCAACGAGGCGATCATAGATGATAAATCATTGATGTTTCCAAGCACTGTTCTAACCTCGCTCGAAGCATCAGCTTCATCCCGGTCAGCCAGAAAGGATTGTGCCCGTTTAATATTTTCCTGTGCTAATTGTTTTTTTTGATTGATTAAATTTAATAATTCAGGTACCTGGGTGGAAACTTTATATAAACTATCTACAACTTGTGAATAACTATTGGATATATTAGCCTGCCTGCGGGCTTGTTCAACAAAAGCATTACTTCCATCTGACAACTGACCGACCTGATTGCTTATTTTTTCTTGTTCATTGGAAAGAAGCATGAGATCTTGTAAGATACTTTTTAATGCCATCAGATTAACCTGAGCCTTTTTCTGATTCATTGCTTTTTGCGCTTTTTGAATCTGCTGACTCATTTGATTCATTTGTTGTGCAATTTCACTTTGTTGTTGCTGCGATTTCTGAGAGTCCGTTGGATTCTTATGCAACTCGTTTATATTCTTCTGAATATTTTGATCGGCTTTTTTATAAGATGGAGATAATTTTTTTCGGAGTTGATCTATCATCGGCCTGGCACGTTCCGGTAGATCGGTATTTTTCATATCACTTAATTTCTTACTGAGATCCTGTAAATTCTTTTTGATGTTTTTTTGTTGCTGAACTTGTTCTGAAGATGATTTAGATCCCTTAGATAACGACTCTTCTTGATTTTGTAAACTTTGCAGATTACGGGCCATATTTTCTAATTCTGCATTTAGTTTTAATGACTTAAATAGTTCTATGGTCCGTTTTATTCTTTCTTTATAGACCGATTCATTAAACTTATAATTTTGCAAGGCCTGTTGAATTTGTTGATCTCCTATGTTATTCAGGCTTTTTTGCAACTCACGGAGTGCTTTGAGAATGGCCGGATCATGGATCTCTTTAATGAGTTTTTGCAATTTCTCATATTGCTTCATCGTCTCTTTTGAAACGAGATTATTTTTCTGAAGCTTATCTTTAACTTTATCGAACTTCTTTTTTATAGCATCAACTTTTTTATTCAATTCTTCCTGCTGATTTGTGATTTTTTTTAAATCCTGCTTATGGCGCCATGTATTTTCAGGATCATTTCTCAAATTATTCTGAAATTTTTGGAAGTTATTTTGAAGCTCACCATATCGGTCTTTAAGAGTATCAAGAGATTTTGAAAGATCCTCCTGATCATCGTCAACGTTTGTAATGGTTTCAGCCAGGGAGGCCATTCGAATAGTTTGAGTATGGGAACGAACCGCTTTATAACCGGATATAACATCATTATCGCGCACCGTAATCCAATAGGTTAATTCATCAAGCGGTTTCAGATGTAATTTTTTGAGATTCCAAACAAAGTCAGCCGTTCCGGCTTTGACAACCGGTTTAGATAAATGAATAACCCCGTTTTGTTTATTTTTAACGTAGGCTTTTTTTAATTGATAATGGAGGGTTACACTATGAAAGCCAAAATCATCACTAAACTCGTACGCAATTGATACCGTGTCCGGTTGTGTTATGGATAGCGGTGTTTCAGGACTTATAATAGCGATTTTAGGATCTTGATCAGCTTGTACATTAAGATGAAATGCAAAGGGATTGTCGTTCGTAAGGCCGGATAAATCTGCCATTTCGAAATAGACACTATCTGATTTTTGAACGACAAACCGGGTAAATAAACTATCGGATGAGGTCTTATGATTT
>DATFMK010000299.1:0-26728 GCA_035267005.1 Balneolales bacterium | reverse complement strand
GTTATCCGTATCATCTGATCTGATTTAGATCCAATCAGCTTCGATAGACTTCTTATTTCTTGTAAAGAAATTGTTAGGAGATGTCAACAAAAAGGACATAAATTGTATTGGCTTCTACTAATGGAAGGCTGTGCAAAGCCTTCTTTTGCCCAATATCTGCATTTTCGCAACTTCGAAATCCTCACATATGGCTAATATGCTGTGGTTCCGAAGTCACTCAAGCTTTGATCTTGAACAAAAGTCCTGGTTTTGCAAAGCCTTCTAATAATGAATAAGATTTTCAGGAATTGATATTTTTATCATTTTTGACATACAATGGAGACTCTAATACTTCGTCTTAAACAAACCTCACGTTAATTTACAATATGAGATGTATTGTTTCTTGTTCGTTACGTGAATAATTCGGGCTATTGGCTTTAACTACGGAAGGAGATTACTTCACCCGACAGGCCGGGATTCGTAATGACACTAAAAACGTTTAAAAACTAAAAAAAACGTTCTTAAGATTGATATATATATAATGGATTGACTATTTTATTTACAAATCCCAAAAAATAGTCAATCCATTTTTTGTTGATTACCAATCTTTTAGAAGGCAAATCGCAACCCTTTCATGGCGTTGAGATGATGGACATTTTCTGTTGCCGTCATATTATTTGTGCCGCTGTTTGTTGCAACGGAATAGAGGACCACATTGTCTTTCCACGTTGCCATTTGAACACCGATATTCAGCATGATACCTTTCGACATCCCAATTCCGAGTCCGGCTGAATAATAGGTTCTGGCGGCATCGAATGTTTTACGCGGGCTTGGATAGTGAGCATAACCAATTCTTGGTACGATGGATCCAATTCGGTAGGATGCTCCAATACTATAATTCCAAACTTGCTGGAAACTATTCTGGATATTGGTATTCTGCGTAATCTCATAACTTTTATCGGTAGGGATGGACATCGTTATTTTGCTGTAATCTACATATTCGACCGAACCATTCACATTCAACCCGGACATATCAACAATAGAAGCACCGAGTGTCAGTCTTCCCGGACTTGTTACATCATAATTTATCATACCGTTGCCATCCGAATTTTTGCTGTTATAACTCTGTCCGTCATCGAATGTGGTTGAAACGGTACTTAAATAGGTCTCTTTTATTTTCATTTTCGATTTAGTTCGGTAACTACCGGCTATATTCAGCCACGGCATTACCTTATAAACAAAACCGATGCGCGCATAAAAGCCCGTTAACTTATCATGGATCTTATCTTCCGAATCAATATTCTTAACATTATAAGGATATGTTTGATACACGTTATTTAAATCACGTTCCAGAAAGCTCCGGTGATATTTATAATCAGCAACCGGAAATGCAAGAGCCGCACCTAAATACAAATTCTTTTGAAATTCGGCTGCACCAAAAATGGAATATTCGCCCATCTGACCAGATTCTTTGACTTCGGAATATTGATTTATTCCCTGAAAACCATTCTGAGCCAGACGCAAAACAGACTCAGTACCGCCTGATGATGTCGAGTCTAACGCAAATCCCTGATAAGCAATATCGTGATAGAAACTATTCTGATTAAAAAATTCGGTTATTGAATTCTGATTATTTTGTGCATTTATCTTAAAGGCCCGGTTGAAATCCGTAATCTGATTGTATGTGGCTCCAAATACCATTGAGCCACGAAGTGTCGGCATTTTATATATAATTCCTGCATTGGAAATACCAGTCTGACTCTTATTGAAATTATTTTTTACCCCCAGATAAGTAGCATCCTCAGAAACATTACGTGAACTCAAATCAAAGGAAATAACGCTATGTTTAAATAAACCTATAGCTGCCGGGTTTTCTGAAGCGGTACCCAAACCACTTTTATTAGCTACCACAGAACCTGCCATCCCTATATTTATGGGATCACTCCCCGGATTGTAAAAATTATAGCGAAGGGCATCAAAATAATTCTGCCCAAAAGCACTTCCGGTAAAAAATAAACACAGTAATCCTATTGAAGAAATAATTTTGAATGTTTTCATCTTAATATTTTTAAAATTGATAGTAGGAATGAAAAATCGCACTAAATATTAATTAATGCCGATGTCTCCTGTCTGAATGTGAAGATGAATGGTATGAACGGGAACGACCGGATACGCCGGATTCTCTCACACGATTTGAATTTGATGAATTAAAATTAGAACGTCTTCGATGGCTATTAGAATTAAATGTACCATTATCGAATTGGATGGAATCCATAATTTTCGAAAGTGATCGTGATCTTCTAACTCTTCTGTCTAAACGAGCCTTCTCTCTTCGTGGATTAACATAAAATTTAGTTAATTTCTGTTTTTGATCTCTATTTCTGTTTTCATAAAGGATTCTTTTCTGACGTCTCAGATTTTCCAATCTTGCTCTTTGTCTTTGATCAGACCGCGTAGTCCTGCTTGAAGACGGGCTCCAGAAACTCTGTACATCATAACTTTGGCTGCGATGTCCACGTCCTGAACCACGGTGTGAAGACCCACTGGAGCCACCTCTGCCGCTCGAACGAGCTTTGGTACTGCTTCCGCCACTTGACCCTGACGATGATCCACTATTCGAACGATTATGTCCTGAATAGGTCGATCGTGTCCGTCCTGAAGAACCAGAATCCCGCGCACGTGTCGTTCGGGTTGATCCATAAGTTCCACCTTGATTCGAAGATGAGGACCGGACATGCCGTACTCCATTTGAGTGTCCATAATTCTGGCTGTTGCCATCTCTGTAAATACCACTTCCACGGATACCTTCGTGCCGGCGGACAATCTTATTATCCGGATAATTATAATAGTTATAAGCTACATAGACTCCGCTTCCATAATAAGGTGACCATGGATAATCATAGTAGGGGTAAAAGCCGTAATAATCTGAATAGAAATTATATCTCCAACCTAAATTCCAGCCGGTTCTCCAATATCCTCTGTAATATCCACCATAATAATCATATGGGCTGTAAAAGGAATATAAGCCCATATCATTCCAATAGTTATAAACCTGATAATCTCTAAAATAGTAACTTGCGTCGTTATATCCATCGCGATAACCGCTTACATAGGTAGTATCTGAAGACGATGGCGCGTAGCCTCCATAATTATCGTAAGCATTAAATCCATTATCCAGTTTAATCGGTTGCAATTGTGTGTAGCAGCCACTTAAACCTATTGTTATCAATGCGCCCATTATTAATAAAACCACTTGCCGTTTCATAATATCACCTTTTCATAGCTAAAACTGAAACTCTCAATTACTAATACTTGCTTATCACAATTACAACCGGAATATCTCCGTTTAATAACATCTTCTATTTCTTTAACGACTCTAAAAGATCTTTTCTTATCTCATTAAAATAATATCAAATATATGGTTAGTCTTCAATCACATGAATATGTGATGTTGAAAATACTATACCTAAAGATAGGTATTCCCTTACATTTTTATGCAAAATTAAATTTCCCCTTTTAACGATTTTGCAATTACTTCAGCTTTGGAATTCACATGTAGTTTTTTATAAATATTACGGATATGAGCCCTTACAGTATCAATTGAGATATCAAGGCGATCAGCTATCATTTTGTAACTAAGTCGATCGACCAATCCCACTACTATCTCCTGTTCTCTTGGAGTCAAATCCGTACTCGTTTCTTTTTTGGGAGAGTCCTGACTGAAATAATTAATGACCTTACGGGCTATTTGTGGAGACATGGGAGAACCACCCTGTAAAAGCACATTAATAGCCTCTTTGATTTCAGGAAGTGAAGTGTGTTTCAGCAGATAACCTGAGGCTCCGGCACACAAAGAATCAAATATTTTATGCGAATCATGATAAACGGTGAGAATAATGATTTCTACATCCGGAAATCTGTTTTTGATCAATTTCATGCCATCAATCCCTGACATGCCGGGTAATTCAATATCCATTAAAATCACATCGGGAACCTCTCCCTTATCAAGAAATTTAAATAACTTTTCAACGGATTCAACAGCTACCGGACATTTGATCTCATCATCTTTATTCAAAAATTTCTGAATAAGATTACGAATCTTCTCATTATCTTCGACTATCGCTACATTTGCCATGTTTCTAATCCTTTGATTTTGATGGGCTAAACGAACTTTATAAACCTTTTCCCGTGACTCTTACCGCGAATCCATTATCTGCCAAAAATTCAAGTTTAGCATCAATTCGCTTAGCTCTCATTTTCATATTTTTCAGACCATGTCCGGTTAACTTTTCTTTCGAACCTATTCCTTTGCCGTTGTCCCGGATGATCATAACAAAATGACTGTCAGTGCGGGTTAAGGATACATCTACTTTGCTCGCGTCCGAATGTTTTGCAATATTGTTGATCGCTTCCTTAAAGATAAGATACAAGTTTTGACGAAGATCGACAGACAAATTATGCTGATGTTCGTTTTCTATATCACGAAAATCGTATTTCACCATAATTTGTTTACGTGGTAACACACTATTAGCATAATCCTGCATGCGGTCGGTCAGGTCGCCAAGCGTGTCATTTCTGGCATCAATCGACCAGACGATATCATCCATCGTACTTACAATTTTCCGGCTTTGTTCCCCTAACTGCTTTATGGAATCGGAAAAGTCATCGGATGATTTATCTGCTAACAGGAAATCGGTTTGCAGCGCAATTTCGGTTAGTGATGAGCCGACATCATCGTGCAAATCACTGGCAATACGGACTCTCATGCGCTCGATATCCACGAGCCTTCCAATACGTAAGTTATTGTATATTAATGCAATAATAATGAGTATGATCACAACAAGTGAAGCGATAAACCACCAGCTTTCCCAAATGGGTGGTTGTATCACAAAATCTATAGAAGCTACTTTGGGACTCCATACACCGTCATTATTTCTCGCTCTTACCTGAAACACATAATCTCCATCGGTAAGCGCGGAATAACGGACACTTCGTTTCGTTGTCGTAACCCAATGCTGATCCACTCCTTTTAGCCGGTATTCATACTTTACCATTTCAGGTGTGGAAAAACACAAACCGACATAATGAATCGTTACAAAATTTTGATTATATGCTACGGATATTTTTTTCGATCGGTTCCAGTTTTTACCCATTACCTGCACGTTGGATATATAAACAGGCGGTCCAATGGGATCAGGTTTTACCAATGAAGGATCTACTTTTATCAGACCACCAACAGATCCAAACCAAATATTACCGCTTGTGTCTTTATAAATGGCATTCCAGTTCATTTCATTAGACACAAGGCCCATATTCGCCGTATACCTTCTTATGTTCGAATTATTCAGATTGGTGATTTTCTTTTCACTGGAAAGCAATATGTTCGGATTAATCTTTAAAATTCCTTTATTGGTTCCAACCCAATAATCTCCGGATTTGTCCTGTGTTATAGTATAACACACACTGTTTCGCAATCCGTTTTTTATGCTAAAATTATGAAAACGACCATGATCAAACCGGCTCAATCCCCCATAAGTAGCAAACCATATATTCCCTTCATGATCCTGATAAATATACAGTACTCCGCTGTGAATAAGCCCTTGCCCTGCCGTATAATTAGTATATTGACCGTTATGATAACGAGTAATACCTTCCAGAGTGCCAATCCAAACATCACCATCTTTGGTTTGATGAATACAACGGACATTATTTCCAATTAATCCGTTCTTTTTTTGAAATTTTCTTACTTTTTTGCCATGAACAATCAATACCCCTTCGTCATCCGTACCAATCCAATATCGCCCGGAAGTGTCTCTTAAAATGCATCTTATTTTTTGATACGGGAGTTTGGGTAAGGGAGATTTCCGTATTTTACCATTCTGATATACGCTAATACCATCATGGGTAGCAATCCAAATGGATCCGTCTTTCATTTTTGAAAAACTGTAAATCCGATCATCAACCAATCCATCTTTCGTTGTAATATGATTGATTTGCTGATTATGAAGTACATTAATACCACCACCATAGGTTCCCACAAACAGATTTCCGTTTGAAAGCTGTTTCATAGATGTTACGATATTATTATTCAGACCATCTTTTATGGTATAATTCGTAAAACGCTCACCTGTAAACCGGCACATCCCACCACCATAAGTTCCCAACCACAGATTCCCTTCCGAATCCTGCATAATGGAATTGATATTGTTGTTATTTAATCCATTAGCTACGGTATAATTATCAAATTTTCCATCTCTGAATCTGCTGAGTCCATCTTCGGTACCGATCCATAAATCCCCATTTTTACTCAGTAACAAACAACGAATTTGATTATATACTAAGCCATTTTTTGTCGTAAAATTGGTAAAATAACCACTGTTAAAATAACTCAATCCATTTCGGGTGCCAATCCACAAAGAACCATCTTTACCGCGGCAAATATCACGTATGTGATTATCGACCAATCCATTTTTTACCGTATACGTTACTATTTTTCCATTTGGCAACAGGCCGTTCATTCCATTTCGGGTCCCAAACCATACCCTTCCATTTTTACCAATTATAATCGAGCGAACCCGGTCGCTTGCCAAGCCATTTTTTTTAGTCAGGTGATGCAGAGAATCGTTTTTGATATAAAAAACACCTTGTCCTTCGGTTGCAATCCAGATGCGGCCGTTAGCATCCCCTTTGATCACATCGACCGGGGTATTTAAAATTCTATTTAAATGATAGTCAGGTGCTTTAAACTTTTTACCATTATATATTGAAATCCCTCTTTGGGTGCCAATCCAGATATCTCCCGTCTTATCCTGCCACAAAGCATAAATTCTGTTCTGAATTAATCCCTGATCGGTGAAATAATTTTTAAACGCAATTCCGTCGAAACGGCTCAAGCCATATCCTGTCCCAATCCAGATAAAACCATCCTTACTTTGGATCATAGCCTGAACCACGGATTGACTTAGTCCGTCCTGAATAGAATACGTTTTGAATGTGTACGTCTGTGAAAATGCAGGTATAGTTCCGCTCAGTAAGAACAGATTAACAACTGTTAAGATGTATATAAACTTTTTTTTCATCCACTCAAATTATCCTGAATTATTCACATAACCAATAAGAAGTAATACATATCATGTTGTAAATTAAGTAACTTATTAAAAATGAACCGATGCTCGATTTTGAGAACGTTAAAAAAGAGCTGCGAAATTTTCCCGTGCTCTGCATTGAATAGAAAAATACTTATTCAACGTATTCAGATACGTTTCGTGCGTATTTTTCTATTCGCCTTGGTCACTATAAAATTTCTTGGTGAATAATCCGGGTTAAGAAGGTATTTACAGAGAAAATACAAGAAGATCTTGAATAACCATGATTTTGGATCAACGAAGAGATTGATCAAAAGACGGTTTTGCGTAGTCTTCTATCACTCAATAGTAGCAAAATTCAAAATGTTCTACAAGAACGGCAAGGTTTTGGGACAATATCAGATCTAACCCGAATTATTCACGTAAATAATAAAAATAGCACTTATGGTATTATTAATATATAATTTGCAAGTATTTAGTCATTACCCAAATTTGAGGACTCTAAAAAGCTGCGAAATTTTCCCGTGCTCTGCGTTGAAATTAAAAATGCTTAATCAACGTACCAATGTACGCTTCTTGCGCATTTTTAACTTCGCCTTGATCACGACAAAATTTCTTGGTGAATAATCCGGGCTAACAAAAAAACCTCTGCTTTTTACAGAGGCTTAAAATAATTTTCGATATTTTAATAATAGATTATCCGAGATAAGCTCTTAAAGCCATGCTTCTATTATGATGGCGTAATTTGCGAAGAGCTTTTTCTTTAATTTGACGAACACGTTCCCGAGTCAAATCAAAACGTTCCCCAATTTCTTCAAGCGTAAGGGAATGTTCACGTCCGATACCGAAATACAGACGAATGACTTCCGCTTCCCGCTTTGTCAATTTGGAGAGTGCCCGTTCGATTTCCACTTTCAGTGAATCGCCCATCAAATCGTTATCCGGATCGGGAGTCTCTTCATTCTCTAATACGTCCAGAAGCCGGTTATCTTCACCTTGAGCAAATGGAGCGTCAACAGACAAATGTCGGCCTGATATTTTCAAAGTATCAGCCACTTCCGAAACGCTCATATCCAGACTTTCGGCCAGTTCCGCCGCAGATGGGATACGTTCATATTCTTGTTCAAGTTTAGAAAGTTCTTTACCAATTTTATTGAGAGCCCCAACACGGTTTAAAGGTAACCGTACGATCCGGCTTTGTTCGGCCAGTGCTTGCAATATAGACTGACGAATCCACCATACAGCGTATGAAATAAATTTAAAACCACGGGTTTCGTCGAATCGTTTAGCTGCTTTTATTAAACCAAGGTTCCCTTCATTAATAAGATCACCAAGAGAAAGACCTTGATTTTGGTACTGTTTGGCAACAGATACCACAAAACGTAAATTTGCTTTGGTTAATTTCTCTAACGCATCCTGGCTACCGGCCTGGATTTCTTTGGCTAATCTAACTTCTTCTTCCGGAGTAATTAAACTTACTTTTCCGATTTCCTGAAGATATCTGTCCAGCGATTGTGATTCTCTCGTAGAAATACCGCTGGAGGTGATATTTTTTGGTTCTTTTTTCTTCTTCTTCTTAGCCACGTGTGCTGCCTATTTTAGTAATGAGGATTATCAATTTCCATTAAAAATTCAGACGAGTATAAAAATAAGATGATATAATCTTCCATTCAGCTTTGAAAAATAGAACAATTTTCAATAAAATTCCATTCCGCTCGAAATATGTCTCTCTGAATTATGCTTTGTTATAACGAATTTTACAAATTTTTGTTGTGATTTTTTGCGTTTTTTTAACGTAATATAATCTAAAATCTCTGTTTCCAGCATTTTACATTCCTTTATTTTTGATGAAGGATTGCCCTTCAAACGGATTCGACAATCCAAAATAATCCGTTATCGATACGGCGATATCACGGAATGTCTTTCTGATCCCCAATTCAACATTGGTAGCATTTTTTGCCGGATAAACGAGCAAAGGAACAAACTCACGTGCATGGTCCGTACTTTCAGTAGTCGGATCATTACCATGGTCTCCGGTAATAATTAAAAGATCATTCGGATTTAGTTTTGAATCGATAGCGGGAATAGCACGATCGAAATCCTCTAAACTGGAAGCATATCCTTCCGGATCGTTGCGATGCCCATAAAGCTGATCGGTGTCAATCAAATTGACAAAAACAAAATTATTATTGTCTGAATCTTTCATAGCACTCATGGCACTTAATAACTGCGCGATGCCTTCATCATTTCCCCGTGTTCTGCGAAATTGAGTGAATCCCTTCTCCGCAAATAAATCGATTACTTTTCCGATTGAATAAGTTTTAATTCCATTTTTATTAAGGTAACCCGGCAGATTGGGTTCCGGTGCCTCCAGCGAAAAATCATGTCTTTGATCGGATATGCGCCGAAAACTTCCGGGAGAACCTTCGAAAGGCCGTGCAATCACACGTCCCACGGCATGCTCACCGGTCATGATATTATCTCTGGCAAACGCACACCATTTATACAATTTATTGACCGGAACGACATCTGTATGACAGGCAACCTGAAAAACACTATCGGCGGAGGTGTAAACAATCGGTTTACCGGTTTTCATATGTTCTTCACCATAATCATCGATTACTTTCGTGCCGGAATAAGGCTTGTTCACTAATACATCGTCTACACCGATTCCCTCGCAAAATTTTTCGATTATCCCATTTGGAAACCCTTTGGGATAGGTAGGAAACGGTCGTTCTAACGCGATACCTGATATTTCCCAATGTCCCGTAGTTGAATCTTTGCCAGCGGCAACTTCCCGCATTTTACCAAAAGCGGCCATCGGTTCATTTACGGGGGGTATACTGTCTAATGGAATAACATTCCCTATTCCCATTTTTTGTAAATTCGGTAAACGACAATGAGTTACCGCCGAAACATGTCCGAGCGTGTTACTTCCATCATCTCCATACTTATAGGCATCTTCTTGTGCCCCAACACCTAATCCGTCGATGATAACTAAATAAATATTCCCCATGTAAATCTCTTATTCTAACTTCCTAATGCTGCATTTTTATTAGCCTTCACGGCTGCTGATAACGCGGCCTTTGCTTCCTGAATGATCTGATGCACATCTTCTTTATCTTCCGTAACCATAAGGTAACCGACCGTGATATCAATTTTTATCTGCTGATCAGCGTTGGTAAGATAGGGTTCCGAAAACTTTTTATTCAAATCATGAATCCACTGATCCAATAGTTCGTTATTATTACCCTGAATGATGAACGAATACACATAATCAGAATGATATCCGATGATGCCTGAAATTCCAAAATTTGACGGGTTTATCCGGTGTATGATGTCTTTCTGCATTTGTTTTAACTCATCAAGACGCAGCCGGGTTCGTATAGATGACAAGTTAGCGACGGTTACGAAACCAAACCATGTATAGGCATTTTGTCCTTTTTGAGTTCGTTCCAATTCCGCATCAACCGTTTGTTCCATAAGTTCGGGAATGAAGGCCTCGTATGAATTCGTAAAAACATCCTCTAAATTTTTTGAGGAATTATAGGAACCGGCCAGTTTGAGAGCCGCAATTCGTGCATAATTAAGGAGTTTATGTTTATTAGACTCTTTAAAGATCAAAGGATTCTCATCATATGCCACAATCACGATTTGACGTCGATCCTGTAACATCAACGGAATAGCCAAGGAAGCGCCGTTACTTAATGGTTCCCGCATCGATATCCGCTTCGGATTACTGTTAAAATGGATGGTAAAAAATGGCTCACCACTTTCCAGAGCGTCTGAAACGATGGTGTTTTCTTCCAAACGCAAACCAATGGGAGGTGCATTTTGTGCTTCTAAAGAATTCTGAATGGTACACCAGCTACCCATTCCATGTGCCAATACGGTTACTCCGCCACCCGGTACATATTGCTGCATCTCATTTATGACGCGAGTCAATAACTCGATATTATTTAGACGAGAATCGAGTGTTTCCAGACTTTTTTCATAATCGACCCATTCTTTTTGCTGTTCATACAAGTCGTTCAATTCCATGAATGTATGTAATAAATTACTCATGGCATCGATATAGGCACTTACGGCGGCATCTACATTATCCAGTGTTTCCCGGTTGCTCGATTCAAGTACCGTTAACGCAACGGTTGATCCATTATTAATGAAAGGGATTAAACGGATAAATCGAACCGGAACTTTATTATAATAATGCTTGAGATCCAGTTCCGATATTTGTTTACCTACTTCGAGCGATTTCGATTCCTTGATCGATTTATAATCATTCAAAAAACTATCTTCGAACGATATCCGGTCCTGAAAAATCGTATTCGAACAACTCGTGTCTTTTGTCTCTAAAACAAACTGACGCCTGTCATGGTTGATCCAGTATAGACTTACCGTCTCAACATCCGCCGACTGACGTAATAACAAGATCAGATCGCGTAAAGCCTGTTTAAATTTACGTAATGCTTTTTCTTCCCGTTTTTCGGATAACGGTTCTTTATTTTCGTTTTGTATTTTCGAATTAGGTATCGACATATTATACGTTAGATTCCGTAATCTCAGCTAATTTTTCCGCTTCCTCAATCATTCCTTCAATTACCCGGAGTCCTTTTTGCCAAAAGTCCGGGGAGTTGATGTCAAATCCCATTTTACTGATGAGGTGTTCCGGCCAGTCAGATCCACCGGCACTTAATAATTCCAGATAGCGATCTGCAAATCCTTCGGGTTTACGAGTATATTGTTCATAAAGCGCCAAAACAAGCAATTCTCCAAACGCATAGGCGTACACATAGCCCGGCGTATGTAGAAAATGAGGAATATAACTCCACCATAAATCATAATTTTCAGTGATTTCAACTGAATCACCATAAATAGCTTCCTGAGTTTCCCGCCAGAGTTTGGAAAATTGTTGGGTGGTCAGCTCACCCTGTTCTCTTCTTGTGGTATGCATGGCGTTTTCAAAACGATTCATCGAAACCTGACGAAAAACGGTCGCGATAGTATCATCAATTTTACCTATCAGCATGGCCAGTTTCTCCCGGGGATCTTCGATTTTCTTGTATAAACTCTGAAACGCCAGCATCTCACCAAAAACAGAAGCCGTCTCCGCAGTCGTCAATGGAGTATCGGCTTCAAAAATACCTTGTTTTCTGGAAACATATTGATGAATACCATGTCCCAATTCATGAGCCAGGGTTTGAACATCGCGAATACGTCCGTCGTAATTCAAAAATACGTATGGATGGACGGATGGAACCGTACTCGCTGAATAAGCTCCGCTGCGTTTACCCGGTCGCATAGCGGCATCAATCCATTTTTTATCGAAAAATCGAGTAACGATATTTCCCATTTCGGGATGAAAATTACTGTAAGAATTTGTGACGATATTTCGTGCTTCATCCCATTGTATCCGGGTTTGTGTTTCTAATATGGGAGCATAACGGTCGTAATCCATTAATTTGTCATACCCCAGGATCTTACGTTTCAAATCATAAAAACGATGAACGAGCGTATATTTATCCGTTACGGATTTCACCAATGTTTCAACGGTCTCATCTTTAATCTCATTTGAAAGATTGCGCGAAGTGATCCATGAAGGGAAATTTCTCAGATTATCACTGATCTGTTTATCCGCCAGGATCGTATTGAAAATATATGTCAATGGATGGCTCATCTCCTTGAATTTATCTGTTAATACCTGGGCAGCCCGTTTACGAACTTCACGATCGCTTTCATGAAGTTTACTTAATAACTCTTGTTCGGAAAGCTGCTCACCATCAAATTCAAACCGTGCCGCTCCCATCGTTTCATCGAAGAAGCGTGTCCAGGCCTGACGACTCGTTACTGATTTCGCAGTCAGAATTTGTTCTTCCTGTTCACTCAGCGTATATGGTTTTAACAGTCGAGAGACTTCCAGATAATGCTGATATTTTTTCAATTCGACGTCATTGATGATCTTTTTCGCCTTCTCTTCATCAATCCGTAACCACTCAACTTCAAAAAAGATTAATTTCTGACCAATCGCAGAACCAAGTTCCGTAATATCCGACATTAACTTTCCATAAGCACTTTCTCCGGTATTAGTCGACCAAATAAGATGGGCGTATGAACCCATTCTTCCCAATAAATCATATATTTTTTCCAGATCCTGCAAAGCTTCTTTAAATCCCGGGGCACTTAGTTCCGCAACATGAGTCCTGTATTTTTGGGCAAATAAATCAGCCAATTCAATAATTTTTTCTTTATCACTCTTAATGGCTTCACCATCCACCGAATCGTATAAATCACTTAAATCCCAATAAATATTTTCTGCACCGTACGTAGTTTTCGACTCTGACATGTTTGTAATTTTTTCTATTCTGATTCGTTAATAATAATCTAAAATATAGTAAAATCTCTACTATCATTTATTCCTTGAAAACTTTGCAAAACCGGAATTTTTGGTCAAGATCAAGGCTTGAGGGATTAAAAAAACACAGCATATTTATTCATATATGAGAATTTTAAAATCCCGATAACGCAGATAGTGGACCAAAAGACAGTTTCGCAAAGGTTCTCCTGTTCAAAAGGTCAAGAAAACTATAATGAGAGACAAGAAAAAACCGTTCAAATAACGTTTTTTATTCTTCATTATGGGTTATATATATCGTATTTTTTTTAATAAATATTTAACTTCAATGTAAATGTTGATCAAGTCAATCGACAATACAATAATAAGGAATGGAATAGAAAAGTAAAGATTTCACTTATTATTAATTTTCACTTAAAAAAAACAGATTTAATCACCTTTAGAACTTCATAATGTTTTGAAATCTTTAGAAGAAGTTTTCGGTCCGAATACGGCACTTGTAGAAGAGCTTTATAACCAATTTAAGGAGAATCCGGCATCCGTCCCCGATCACTGGAAAAATTATTTCGAGGAATTAGAGGCCACTCCGGAAGAACTAACACTTGAGACAGAGGTTAAAAAGCCGGCGGCAACAAACGGGACTAAAGTCGCTGAAAAAAAGAAGCCTGTTACGGCCAAAAAGAAAAAAGAGAGACCCACTCCCGCACCTGAAAAAGCTGAAGAAACAAAAGCTTCCTATGAGAAATTAATAGGAGTCTCACAAAAGATTGTAGATAATATGGAAGATAGCCTGGAGATTCCCACGGCTACTTCTTTACGGGTACTTCCGGTAAAAATGCTCACGGAAGACCGTATCATTATCAACAATTATCTGCTAAAACGTGGCGATCCTAAAGTAACGTTTACACATATTATTGCCTGGGCTCTCATAAAAGCCTTAAAAGAATATCCAAATCTAAATTGTCATTTTGAATTAAAAGAGAACACGACTTACCGGGTCAATCCTAATCAAATCAATCTTGGTATCGCGATCGATCTTCCCGGAAAAGGTGATAAACGGAATCTTGTGGTTCCGAATATTAAGGAAGTCGACAAGATGTCTTTCAAAGAGTTTCTCTTTGCCTACAACGACCTTATTGAACGAGCTCGTAACGGACAATTGGAAATAAAAGATTATCAAAATACAACGATCAGCATCACCAATACGGGAACGATAGGTACCGTTTCATCGATGCCGCGCCTTATGCAAAGTCAGGGAGCAATAATTGCTACCGGTGCCATGAATTATCCCGCTGAATTTCAGGCAATGTCGCAAGACGTCCTGAATCACCTTGGTATTAGTAAGGTCATGACAGTGACTTCCACGTACGATCACCGGATTATTCAGGGAGCTGAATCAGGGGCGTTTCTCGCAAAAATGCATAGTCTGCTCAATGGAGACGATGCCTTTTACGATGAAATGTTCACCGACCTTGAGATTCCTTATGATCCCATTCCGTACGGTGTTGATAACTATGCCGGACATTTATTAGGCGGATCCGAATCGACGGATGTCAATAAGAAGGCGATAGCCGTTATGCAGCTCATCAATATGTATCGTACCCGTGGACATATGCTGGCTGACTTGAATCCCCTGAAGCATGGACCCGGTCATAGTCCTGAACTTGAATTTTCATATTACGGATTGACGGTCTGGGATCTCGACCGCGAGTTTTATTGCGGTGGACTCGGTGGTTACGAAAGAACGAAATTACGTAATATTCTGAGTCTGCTCAGAGAAACGTATTGCGGCCATATTGGTGCCGAATATATGCATATTTTGGATCTGGAAGAACGGAAATGGCTTTCAGATACGATGGAATCCAGTTTAAATAACCCAAATCTTACCATTGAAGAAAAGAAACAGATTCTGCATAAGCTGAATCAGGCCGGTGCCTTTGAACAGTTTTTACATCGTAAGTATATCGGACATAAGCGATTTTCACTGGAAGGTGCCGAAACGCTTATACCAATGCTGGATTTTCTCCTGGAAGAAGGAGCCGATCTTGGCCTTGATGACGTAAAAATGGGTATGGCTCACCGTGGGCGATTGAATGTTTTAGTCAATACGATTGGCAAATCGTACCGTAAGGTTTTTGCTGAATTTGAAGGAAACATCGATCCTTCTACATTTCAGGGATCAGGTGACGTGAAATATCACTTAGGAGCCAATGGTAAACACAAAACCAAATCAGGAAAAGAAGTCGCTATCGACCTGCTTTCAAACCCAAGTCACCTTGAATCCGTGAACCCGGTTGTTGAAGGGGCTTCCCGTGCAAAACAGGATCGCATCGGCAATGGGAATGCTACTAAAAAAATCTTGCCTCTGCTCGTGCATGGCGACGCGGCATTCTCCGGACAAGGTGTGGTGGCTGAAACCTTGAATATGTCGCAATTGCGCGGATTTAAAACGGGTGGTACCATTCATATCATTATTAACAATCAAATCGGATTTACGACTCTGCCCGAAGACGGAAGATCCACACAATATGCTTCCGATCTGGCCAAAATGATTTTGGCACCGATATTTCATATTAACGGTGACGATCCCGAAGCTGCTGTTCATTCCATGAGAATGGCGCTGCAGTATCGTCAGAAGTTTGGTAAAGACGTAGTTATTGATCTGACTTGTTACCGGAAATATGGTCATAACGAAGGTGATGAACCTGCTTTTACGCAACCCGGTTTGTACAAAGAGATTAAAGATCATCCAAGTGTACGCGATATCTATCTCAAAGATTTGATCCGCAAAGATGAATTGACTGAAGAAGAAGCTGATCAAATTTTTAAAGAATTTGATAATATGCTGCAAAAGGCCTTTGAAGAAGCGAAAAGCTCGCCGGATGTCAAACTTACGGAAGAACATATCGATCGGAAACAATCCAAACAGGTTGAGCGTCAGTCACCACCGGATACCCGTTATCCAATGGATGAACTCCGCGATGTGGCCAAGCATATATTAACGGTGCCACAAGATTTCGATGCCAATCCGAAATTATTGCGCATCCTGGCTAAACGTCATGAGATTGTAGAAAAGGATAAAAAGAAAATTGAATGGGGTTTTGCCGAAGCGCTGGCTTTGGGTTCTCTGCTGAAACAAGGTATTCCTATTCGGCTCACCGGACAGGATGTAGAACGGGGAACGTTCTCACAACGTCATTCCGTCCTTCATGGAACTGAGACGAATCAAAAATTCACGGCGCTCAATCATCTTTCCGATGATCAGGCTCCTTATTATGTGTATAACAGCTTATTGAGTGAATTCGCTGTACTTGGATTTGAATTCGGTTACAGTACAGCAGCTCTGGATTCGCTAACTATTTGGGAAGCACAATTTGGTGATTTCGCCAATGGCGGACAGTTGATAACCGATCAATATATTTCTTCTGCCGAAGCCAAATGGGGACAACAGACCAGTCTTGTGATGTTGTTACCTCATGGTTATGAAGGTCAGGGTCCGGAACACTCTTCCGGACGTTTAGAGCGTTATTTACAGCTCTGTGCGGAAGATAATATGCAGGTTGCCAATTGTACGACTCCAGAACAGTATTTCCATATTTTACGTCGTCAGGCTCTGCAAGAGAAAAGGAAACCGTTAATCATCATGACTCCTAAGAGTCTGTTACGTCATCCGGGAGCTGTCTCCAGTGCTACAGAATTAGCGGAAGGCTCCTTCATGGAATTGATTCCGGATCAGGATGTTAACGATCCGGGTAAAATTGATAAACTGATTATCTGCTCGGGTAAAGTTTATTATGACTTATTACAATACCGGAATGAACAGCAGGCGTCCGATAACATCGCCATTGCCCGTCTTGAGCAGTTCTATCCATTCCCGGATAAAGATATTCAGGACATGTTCAAGGTATACAGCCATGTTAAAGACATTGTATGGTGTCAGGAAGAACCCAAGAATATGGGTGCCTGGTCGTTTGTCAGCCGTTTGATTGAAAACGAATTACAAGGTGAACAGGAACTCCGTTATGTAGGTCGACCGGCATCTGCATCACCGGCTACCGGCTCGGCAAAACTACACAAAGCCGAACAGGAAGAACTGGTCCGACAAGCCATCGAAACCAAACCGGTGTTTGCCTGAGACCCAATTAATAAAAGGAAAATGACCTATTATTGATTAGTTAAAAAACTAACAATAAGCTAAAACCTGACAGATGTAGTAGTCTGTCAGGTTTTTTTGTGATTTCTTTGATACTAAAAAACCTCCAAGGTTTCGAAAACCTTGGAGGTTTAATTTTTAATATGATGATTATCGTAAACCGCCGGGAATTCCTTTACATATTCGGCTTACCGCATCGTGGCTATGCAAACTTTCCATGTGAACACAGCGTACGAGAAAATCGCGGATGGCATCCGCCTCATTTAATTTGTCGTAGAGCAAACGCGCGGCGTCTTCTACAAATTTCTGATAAGCGCCGTTCATCTCTGCGAATGCTTGTTCATCTTCACGTTTCACCATTACTTGTGTTTCAGTCACCAAAGCTTCTCTGGCAAGTTCAATCAAATCTTCAATATGCATGCTGTCTTTGAGTTCAACCGTAATAGTCGCTTCGCTGCGCTGACTATGGGGTATAGCGGCAATATCACGCGTTTCACGGGCATGTTCGGCTAATTCAAAAGAACATGGACAAGCACTACTGTATTCGAAGGTGAGATGCATAAATTTACGTACCACACCTTTTTCATTCGACTGCCCTTCAAGAGCGACGTTATAATATTGATACCCCTCAAGACCGGATCGAAGACTTTCCACCATCAATGGATAATTAAAATTCAACAATACATAACTGGCCTTACTATCCAGGTCATCTTTATACACTTTTAAGATATAATCCAGAATATCGAGATCAAATACCTCATCTTTAAACGTATAAAATGATCGTACCAGCCGGCTCATATTGATGCCTTTTTTATCTTCTCCCAGGCTTACATAAGCATCAACCGACGTTTCAAGTGTGATATTATCACCAGATTTTGTTCGATATCTTAATGGCAGGCGAAAATTAGAAATTCCGACCTGTTGTATTGGTACATTGGCCCCCTCTATCAATCCCGAAGGACCATTTTGCACATCTGGCAAACTCGCTTTGTATTCAGGGGTCACCGTAAACGTAGGATCATAATATCGTTTCAGATTATTTGTTGTAATCATACTCATAACGTTAGTAAAGATATATTATAAAGTCGCTTCCTCAATAATGGTAACGAAATAATTTATATTCCATATGTCGATGTATAACACTGATTTATCATATATCATTCTTTTTTTTAAGATAATCGAATCATTGGTTTCCTTCTGGCTGACTTTCATAAATTATAAGTCCCTATTATTATAAACGATTTGGAACACTAATCCTTTTGTTTAACCTTTCCCCACATTCAAACAAAAATTTTATCATTTAGTTACCGTCAGCCTATTTGTATTCTCAACTCTTTATCCTTCAAAACATTCAAAAGGGAAATTACACAACGATAAACCCGTATTCCTTATCAAAATTTCAGAATCACAATTGTCATAATGTTCAGATAGAAAACACCTTTCAGTTGTTAGAGGTTCCTTATTTTGAAGTAAATTCCGCCATTTGATAAAAACATGTTCGCAGCCGATTTATTATTGAACTTACGAACTTATAATATAATAATATTATAGCGTCAATCGCACTTTGCCTATTTTAATCCGAATTATTCACGTAACCAACAAGAAAAAATACATATCATATTGTGAATTATTGTACTTATAAAAAATAAACTGATCCTTGATTTTGAGGATACTAAAAAGAGCTGCGAAATTTGCTTGGTGAATAATCCGGGTTAACACCTGAAATGTATTAAAAAAAGGCCTGTACATTATACAGGCCTTTCCCTATTGCATTATAAACTTCCATTTGAAACACCATCAGGTTTTATCTTCTGATCGCTTCATTTCCCCATTCGTATCTCCATTATTGGAACTCACGACATCATTTTCAGAATTATTTACTTCTTCGGAGGAATCCTTGTTATCCGTAACTTCACTAGACTCTTCAGAAACATCAGTAGTCGAACTTTCCTCAGGCTCAGTTTCCTCAGTAACTTCTTCTGCTGAACCGTTTTTCATTTTCTTCAATCCTTTAGCCTCTGTGAGACTAATCGGATAATTGCCATGTGGACGTTCGCCCAGTAATGTGATCAGGTCGTGAGCATCCAATATTTCCTTTTTGAGAAGTGTTTGCGCCATCTCCTCAAGTTTTTCCTTGTACTTATTCAGCATATCACGTGTACGGATGCGGCATTCATCAATAATCTTACGAACGGCACCATCAATTCTCTCAGAAGTTTGTTCCGAATACTTTCTATTAAATCCAAAGCTGTTATCCGGGTTTTGAGAATCCTGATAGGATAAATATCCGATTTCGTCGCTCATACCATATACAGCGACCATGGCAAATGCCATATTCGTTACCCGTTCCAGGTCATTTTGTGCACCGGTAGAAATACGACCGAAGATAATTTCTTCGGCTACGCGTCCACCCAATAAGGCACAAATTTTATCAATCAGCTCATCTTTGGTCATTAGGAAACGATCTTCGAGTGGAGTTTGCAGAGTATAACCAAGAGCTGCCAATCCACGGGGTACGATACTCACTTTCAGAACCGGATCGGTATGTTCGAGGAACCAGCTGACGATTGCGTGACCTGATTCATGATAAGCTACAATACGACGTTCATCCTCGCTGATCAGTTTGTTTTTCTTCTCAAGACCGGCAACAACACGTTCGATAGCATCCTGAAAATCGATCATTTCAACTTTCGACTTATTCCGTCGAGCAGCTAATAATGCGGCTTCATTACACAAGTTCGCCAATTCAGCACCGGCGAAACCAGGAGTTTGAGATGCCAGCAAATTCAAATCTACATGATCTGACATCTTAATCTTTTTAGTATGAACCTTCAGAACGGCTACACGTCCTTTTAAATCGGGTTTATCGATAAGTATTTGACGGTCAAAACGTCCCGGACGCATTAATGCGGAATCGAGTACATCCGGACGGTTGGTTGCGGCCATGATGATAACCCCTTTTTCCGTGTTAAAGCCATCCATTTCGGAAAGTAACTGATTTAAGGTATTTTCTCGTTCATCATTGGAACCCATCATCATCCCTTTACCACGGCTTCGGCCAATAGCGTCGATCTCATCAATAAAGATAATACACGGTGCTTTTTCTTTGGCTTGTTTGAAGAGGTCACGTACCCGTGCCGCACCGACACCGACAAACATTTCCACAAAATCAGAACCACTCAGACTAAAAAACGGAACATCCGCTTCACCAGCCGTTGCTTTGGCAAGAAGTGTTTTACCCGTACCCGGAGGACCTACTAATAAGACCCCTTTAGGGATATTTCCCCCGAGTTTAGTAAACTTTTTCGGACTTTGGAGAAACTCGACGACTTCCTCGACTTCCTCTTTAGCCTCTTCGAGTCCGGCGACATCTTTAAATGTGACTTTATTTTCAGTTTGCTTATCGTACAGCGAGGCCTTGTTTTTCCCAATATTCAGTACTTGCTGTCCCGGATTCATCCGTTTGAATATAAATATCCAAAAAACGATGAGGAGTCCGATTGGTATAACCCAGGTTAATATTCCGCTAAACCAATCGTCTTCTACTTTGGCATCGTAGGCCACATGATTCTTATCCAATATGGGCCTGATATTATCCCCCTTGATCATCGTTGTAGTAAATGATCTGCTTGTTTTGGGACTTTGCATTTGCCATACCGTATTATCCGGTTTGCTGGTTTTCACCAAACCTTTACTTACCGCATCTTTGGTATAAGTACCAACGATATGGATATTGTTTTTTATAACAACTTTCTTTACGTAACCCTTCTTCACATACGAGAGAAACTGACTGTACTCGATATGATTTGAATTCCCGGGTGAAATAAAGTAGAATTGGATAGCAAGTAGAACGAGTAATAGAACGACATAAATCCAAATGGGAAAACGCGGGTTCTTATTTCCCGTAATATTATTACGAAGATTATTTTTTTTATTATTATTTGCTGGCATTGAATCTCTTAACTTACTTAATTCCTTAAAAAGGACTTTTTTTAATAAATTTAACAGGGATATTTAATAAAATATCTTATAGATTAGAAATATTTGACTTAAAATTAACGGGCATACTTAAACATGCCACCCTTTCTCATGAATAAACAACGACCTTTTTATTTTCATGTTGTTAAGTATGTATAGTATAAAAAACGTTTAATGACTATATTTATTTGATTTGTACTTGTTTTAAACAAGCTTAAAGTTACGGTTTAAATTACGAAAATTATACCGTAAGATTTGGAAGATTCTTTAATCTTATTATTGGATGTTTATAGCCCTATTTGTTTTTATTCTCAAATGTCCAGACATCACCGCTTGCGGTTTGCATAACGATACCATCCTCATTAGTCCGGACCTTACCTATTACAGCAAAATCTTTGAATTTTTGGGCTAATTTATCTACATCCTGTTTAGATAATGTAAATAAAAGTTCATAATCTTCTCCACCGTGTAATGCGTAGTCAATGACGTCTTCTTCCATCTCATTAGCTATCTTCCGTGTATCCAGAGATACCGGTATAGCAGCTTCATACAAATGTATACCAACGTTTGAAGAGCGGGTAATATTTTTCAAATCATTAATAAGCCCCTGACTGATATCTGTCATTGAGGAAGGAATAATATTATTTTCCTCAAAAACCTGGATAACGTCTTTTCTGGCAATAGGCACCAATTGTCTCTTAACGACATATTCATAATCGCTTAAATCAGGCTGAAAATCTTTTTGTCCTGTATCGAGCCAAAACTGTTTTTCCCGAAGTAAAATTTTCAAGCCGCCCAAAGCTCCTCCGAGATCTCCACTGATACAAACGGCGTCATCTTCCCTGGCTCCGGAACGATACACGATATTTTCGGTCGATGCTGTACCATAAACGCTAACACTTATCGCCATTACTTCACGGCTGGCTGTTACGTCGCCTCCGACCAATTGTGTTTGATTATCCAAACAGGCGGCGTTGATACCTTTATACAGTTCTTTAATCATTTCAACAGAGATACGATTCGGTATCGACAGTCCAATCATGATGGCCGTAGGCCGTGCATTCATTGCATAGATATCGCTAACCGCGGCTGTAACGAGCTTATATCCCAGGTGATGAACGGGGGTATAAGTTAAATCAAAATCCACGCCCTCTATGTACGATTCCATCGAAAGTAATACGGCGTTTTTATCACTTGAACGTATAACAGCGGCATCATCATCGATTCCCTTGATGACTTCTTCACGTTTAAAAATACCACTTTGCTGTATTTCTGAAATTAAACCGGATCGACCTAAAGATTCTATAGTTGAGAATTTTTCTTCAGACATAAAAAATGTTGAAATTATTCAGGAGTTGATAAACCTATGAAATTAATAAAAAAGGGCATGTACACTAAAATAGTGTATATGCCCACTACTAAATTTACTTAGGAGTTTTAAGATAACTCCGAAAGCAAAGAAAACGTTCTACATCTGACCTTTAGGATAAGGTTTTGTAGAGTAATTGATTCTAAGCGTTCCGGCTTTACGTAACTCCTGTTTAACATCCGTGACTATACCCATTTGAGCATTTTTATCGACACGAAGCGATACGATAAGCTTAGGTTGTTGTTTCAACTTATCGTACATAATCTGCCTGATATTCGTTTTATTATTGATAATGGCATCATCTATCTGAATAGCCGTATTATCACTAATCTTATTACCGGCGAGTTTTTCAGGTCCGATATAGATATAGCTGACCAAACGCTTCTGCTCGATCTTTTGAATGTTCTTAGCATGAACATAGTCTATTTTAACTCTAAGCTTAACCTCACGTAATACCGTTGTCACCATAAAGAAGATCAGAAGGATGAAGACGATATCGGGCATAGAAGCCGTAGGGATTTCCTGCGAGGTTTTTGCTTTGCTTTTCTTAAAAGATGGCATAATAAAACCTTATTTAATCAATCGCTTTTGTTAGGTTCAGCTTCGGATATTTTTTCCGGAAAATACTTTTTGATTGCCTTTTTCTTCGAACTTCCGTCTTTCAGCTCATCAAAGGGCTTTCCGTATAATTGCCTGCTACGCGAATTACGAAGATCGTGATAAGCACCTTTTACCTCATCCAACATATGAATGTATATTCGATAGGGTGTCTTACTATCCGTCTTCAGTGATACAACTGCTTTATCAGGTGATTCTGATAAATTGGGATCTTTACCCATGTTATCAATAAACTTCTCCGCTTTTGTCTTTACTTCAGACATTGAAGCTGGCTTGTCATTAATAAGAATATTTCCCTGTGCATTCACCAGTATCTTAAGCATGTTACGCTTTTTGATCGGTGGTGGTTTCTGGTTCGGTTTAGGTGGTGGTGGAAGCACCAGTCCAATACCTGTATCGACGTCGATCGTCGTTGTTACCAGAAAGAAAATGAGCAGAAGAAACGCGATATCCGCCAAAGAAGCAGAAGGTATTTCGGGATCTTCTTTTTTCCTTTTTTCTAGAAACATATATATAGGACTTTATGTTAAAAAATCTTTTTTTTAGAAGTTGAACGTGCTGCGTAGACCCACTCCGATAGCTATTAATGCTGTTACTAATAACAGAATCAACATAGTTATCAGGCCGGATTGTGTTCCTTCTCCGGTTATCACATATGTGATAACAAATACAACGAATGGAGACACAATGGTGATGAGTTTACGCATTTTGTATTTTCCGGCAAGAATATTTTTAGAGCCGAAAATAAACATCAATAATAGTCCTATCCCCATTAAAACCAAGGCAAATCCAAGACTAAATGGCACCATAATTGATTACCCTTTCTTATTTACTTTTGAGGTAGTTAAAATTAACTCTAATTCAATTATTCTTCACTTGTCTGAGGGATATCTAAATCTTTACCCTGAGCAAGTAATGCCATTGAATCGATCAGAACGGTTGAACTTTCTTCCATCTCGATTACGAGTCGGTCTATTTTAGATACACAGTAGTTGTAACCTACCTGCAGTACAATAGCAGCCATCAGACCACCTACAGTAGTTAAAAGCGCTACTTTAATACCACCGGCAACCAGACTCGGGGAGATATCACCAGCTTGTTGGATAGCGTCAAAAGCCTGAACCATACCAACTACAGTTCCAAGGAATCCAAACATCGGTGCGAGAGAAATAAACAGTGATAACCATACCAAACCTCTTTCAAGGAAACTCATTTCGAGAGAACCATAGGTTTGAATAGCTTTTTCAGCTGCTTCGATACCTTCATCGGCACGTAAAAGACCGGCTTGAAATACAGAAGCTACAGGTCCGCGGGTCTGAGAACATAATTCTTCAGCTGCTTTGAAACCGCCGTCTTGTAGTGCTTCTTTAACGTCAACGATGAATTTACGTGTATTGACGTCAGCCATATTTAAAGTAATCAGTCGTTCCAGGAATATTGCCATTCCAAGAATAAAACAGATTATTACCGGCCACATGAATGGCCCCCCTTGGTTGAACTGATATACAAGTTCATTAAACAAACCTTGATTTGCACCAGCTTGATAAAGGAAGACAACAAAAGACATGGTCATAGAATACTCCAATTGTTACGTTTAGTGATTAAAATCTTATTTAAGCTGCAAAATGATAGATCATTTTGAAATAAATGTCAAAGTGTGAAGAAAGAAGTTACCATAAATTTTTTTTAAATGTAGAGCCAAATACATAAAAAATGACACATTCGCATGTAAAAGATTTAAACGCTGTAATTTCTTTTTACACGAATGCCACCTTTTTAAAATACAGCCCTTAAGACAAATCGCAAGGACTGAACCGGCAATTTTTTCTGTGTAGTATGACCATCGTAAGTCAAACTAGCACGAATTAAATCGCTAATTTTGTATTCTGCCTGTAAATTCCATAACCAAGAATTTCCAGATCCGGCACCGTCTGTCATTTCAAACGTTCCTAAGCCACTGGATATTCCTTTTAAATGGTTACTCCTTCTTTTTAACAGTAAATATACTTGCATTTTGGTACCAAAATAAAATCTACTTTCGGATGTAATGTTAAAAGCTGTTAAGAGAACGGGTTTTGCCGGATATCGATCTTCTTTTTTGATAATTCCGAGCTCAACCGAAGTATTTATTTTGCGATTCAGCCGGATATCCACCTTGGGATGCCACTCCCTCTTTACAATCGCATAATTACGACTTGGCAAATTCAGACTTATATTCTTGTCCCTACCCGTTAGTATAGTATTTTCAATTATATAATTCCGTTTCAAACGATATCTTACATATACCTTGTAATCCAAACCATTCGCTCTCGAAATTCCGATTGCTTCTTTATTTTGACTTAAATTATGAGAAACTGAGAATCGTACGTCATATCTCCTTGTATTTGGAAACAAATGAATCTGTTGTCTCCAATAAATTCTACCCTGTATCGTAGTCGAATCGTTACGAAATGTATTTAAATGTAATAAATATACATCCTGGAGGTGAGGTGTCGTACTAATCTCACTTATATCAAATAACGAATTAAGCTCCAAATTATTAATTATTTGAGAAAATATCTCATTTTTATCATCTTTTACATTTTGAAACAGATTGATTGGCTTTATCGTATTTCGTATTCGTGTCTTTAAGTCTATCACCGGTATCAAGTTATCTGAAGGTACAAATTGCTTAATATAGGTTCCCTCGTTCTGATTTTGCTCCGGAAAAAACTCATCAATCTGCTGAATTCCATCATGATTTAAATCTTTCCACACATACTGACCAATATCCGGTCCAACTTTAATATAGGTCTCCTGTAACAAAGCTTTTCGCTGTGTACTCACATCATAATAGACTTGCCCATCTATAAAACGATGTAAAGGTCGATAATTGGTGATTGACCGTACAAACACTCCCTTCGAGTTCTGTGATTGATCATTTAACTGAAAATACCTTGTGTATTTTTTTCGCCGAAACGCAATATTATTGATCGTGTTGAAGGCGCTTGATGGCTGATAGGTAAATCCATACCGTTGAGTCAAAGCACTCGCTTGTCTTTGAAACCGATTATTCGCAATACGATCATCCTTCCTGTAAGAATACTGTGCACTTACACTAAATTTTCTGATCTGATATGAAATGCCAGGTTTAAAATCAATATACTGCAAAGAATTATTAAGTAAAGAATCATTTACGGTAGCAAGATCTCGTT
>DATFMK010000298.1:0-4414 GCA_035267005.1 Balneolales bacterium | reverse complement strand
TGGTAGTCATCAAGCCGAACATTTCCTGGGCCAGACCACCGAAAATGGCCGCCACCACAAATCCGGAAGTATTGCAGGCGGTCATCGAACTGTGTCAGGAAGCGGGCGCCAAAAAGGTCCGAATCGCTGATAATACCATTGACAATGCGAAATTCTGTTTTTCTGTATCGGGTGCAGCTGATGTAGCTAAAATAACCGGAGCGGAACTCATCAATCCCGATTCATCTTTAATGCGCGAGATGAAGCTGCAGGGAGATCGATTGGATGTCTGGCCGGTTTATTTGCCCATCGTTGAGGCGGACAAGGTCATCAACCTGCCGGTTGCCAAGGATCATATCCTGAGTTCCGTGACACTCGGTATGAAGAATTGGTTCGGTGCAATTGGCGGAAGGCGCGGCTCGCTCCACAGAGAAATACATCCAAATATTGTTGATCTGGTCCAGTTTTTCAAACCGACCGTAACACTGATAGATGCCACTCGAATCATGACAAGAAATGGTCCTTCAGGTGGAAGTACAACTGATGTCGTCACAAAAAATACGCTTATTTTAAGCGATGATCCGGTCGCTGCGGATGGCAAAGCGGCCTTGCTTCTTGGCAAAGAACCGCAGAATATTGGGCATATCAAATTGGCCAAGAAACGGGGGCTCGGAACCTACGATTTTTCAAAGCTAATTCAGAAAAAAGTGAGTGTATAGATTCAGAATATAAACAGATTAGCGATTCAGATATGACCACCTCATCCGAGAATTGAGGAAATCGAATGGAAATATATAACCTCCTGTCTTCTTGAGGCGAGACTTGGGTAGCTTAATTAAGATATCATGAAAATTTAGACTGCGAAACGCAATGTGAAAATTCGCTAAATTGTGAACGGCTGTTAAGCAATCAAAAAATCTGAGTAAATAGCCTGTGATTAATTCATCAGCTATTTTCAGAATCCTTTCAAATTTAAAGTCCTCAGCCATTTGAATACAGCAATCTAAACGAATGCCTTGGATCTGAATTGGAAGCTTCGGCAAGCTCAACAATTTCGATCTTGCTCTACATTAATCCCCTGCAGAGAAGGCCTGGATACATTTTTCTCTCTTCTCAAGTCAAAATCTTATCCTCAATTTTTCACACAACGCAACGTTAGATTCCACCCGAGCACTATATTCCGAATGTGAAATTTAAAATTTGCTGCCTTAAAAATATATATTGACAACAGAACAGTTTTAATATTAAATTAAGCGTAATTACAAATATTTATTAATAAAAACGTTAAGATGCTAACATATTTTATCCTATGAACTAGCATATTAAGATTTTCCCACCCCAATCGCATGGCTAAAGTCAAGGATAGGCATATCGGGTTTTGGATGGATTAATAAATTCGAATTTCCTTTTATCACCCGTTTATTGTAACAGTCTCATTGCTTAATTCTGCACGACAGGGAGCAATGAATGCTAAAGCACATTTTTAAAATACTTTTTTTAATTTCAACATTTACCTTGGTTACGGCGCAATCTTGGGCCCATGTTCCATATTTTGAACGCAATGACTTCTCCGCGAAACAGCCCTTTACGGTAGAATACTCAATCGAGCAGTCACTTGCCATTTATGCATGGCTGGATAATAACGATCCTGGATACTCTGGCGATATAGATGTTTTTGTATTCCAAATAAATGAACCGACAAACGTATACCTGGAAGTTATAGTGCCGGTCTGCAAGGGCTATGAAGAATTTCTACCGTGGTTAGCTTTGGCTGGTCCGGGATTACCTGAACCAAAAGCGCCCATGCCCTTCGATATCCCTCCAGGCTACGGAATTGAAGTGATCCAAAGTGGTACTATCGATGAACCACGAGATACATTTTATGAATTTTTTGGCGGAAAGAGCTATTATAAAGGCCCAGTTTTCGATGAATATATTACAATCCCAGGAAACTACTATGTTTATATTTGGGATCCTCAACAAAAGAGTGGTGACTATGTGGCAGTATTGGGCAAAAAAGAGATCTGGAGATTCCGGGACATTATCCAGGCTTTCCGTAATACCCCTCTGATACGCTTAGACAAGGAACTTCATGTAGATTGCTCAGAATCATTATCGGAAGATTGGGATGAACTGGGACCGGCAACTCATTAAATTTTGGGGTCAAGTCTACGTTTGACCTTTGTTCAAAAAATCTAAAAATCAAACGAAGCCTTGATATTCATATAAAGGACAGCGGGAAATAGCCGGAAGCGTTTGCCGTTACGAATTATGTGATTAGCACATTTTGCTCGTCAAGCGTGAGATTTTCCTACGGACCGCTGCGCTAATCTCACTACAGCCTGACGAGCTTGAGAAAGGACACCTCCCTATCCATAGCAAAATATGCTATGGAACCAGTTAATATTAACCTATAGGATTTAAACAATCTGTGGCATATTCATGTAAATATGTTTGAACTCCAAGATAAGTTCTTGCTCGGATTTCTGAGCCCCTACCTTTCAGAGATCCATTGTCCAATTTTCAATGCAGCGAACCCGAAATAACAAAAGAATGACATCCCGTCTATCCTGATTGTGCAAGATGGACTTAATGATCTCACTATTTTATTTCGAAAACCGAGGAGATCCCTCATATAAACTATTGGGATCCATGCCAATTACAGAAGGATCGTAAAGATCCGGAAAGTAGTAGGGCAGAACATGAATCGGCAGCCCAATAGTTAAATGCGCTGTCTGCAAAATTGTCCTGGTTGGCGGGCAAAGATCAGATGTCGTTAACCAGTAAACTATTCATCGTTTATCGCCGTTACCCTGTTTCTGACCTCTGACCTCTGACCTCTGACTTCTGATTTCTGTCATCTGACTTCTGTCATCCGAACTCTATTATCTGTCTTCTATCTTATGCGCACCGGTTCCAGTAATTTTCTTGGCCGCCACCATATGATCCGTCAACATCTCCGATAATAACTGTACTTCTTTAACAATTGTTTCAAAATCCAATAAAGTAAATTTATAATCTAATTTTAAGACCTTACCGTTGGCAACCACTGTCTTTACTTCACTGCCATCCGATGCCCAGATCAAATTCTCCACAATATTATCCAATCGCGAAGGTATCATATTCGGACGGGTCAAATCTATCAGCACCATATCCGCATCTTTGCCTTTTTCCAATGAACCGGTATTCAGCCGCAAAAATTCAGCAGGTTCAACGGTTATCTTCTGCAATAAATCTTCACTGGTCAAAAATGACGCATCCTGAAGCAATGCCTTTTGATACTGGGCGGCGGATTTGGCGGCTAGAATAATATCCTGATTATCGGCACTGCCGGATCCGTCGGTTGAAATAACAAATGGAATGCCCATTTCCGTCATCTTTTTAAGGGGGGGCATGCCGGAACCCAGAATGGTATTTGCAAGCGGATTATGCACAACCTTGGCACCGGTTTCTTTGATGATGGCCAGGTCTTTTTCGGTGTTATTTACCTGATGGGCCAGAATTGTTTCGCTATCCAAAAACCCGATACTATTTGCATATTCAATGGGAGTCATCCCATACGTCTCTTTAAACCAGGTGGTGGTCTTCGGTTCTTCCGAACTGTGAATATGGATTAAAGTGCCATGATCCTTACTCCATCTTTTGAGTGCTTTTAACAGTTCGGGACCATTTGAAAAAAACTGATCGGGGCCCGGTATGATCCATGTTCTTTCAATATCGCTGAATTTTTTATAATAATCATTTAGCCTGTCAACCGCCAGCTTGTGAGGGATATCAAGAATCCTGTCATCGTAGTGTCTGTCCTGACTTCCAACTGCAACGATCATCTTGGTATAGGCTTGCTGGTTGGCCTCTACAATATCTTCTACCCGGTATTTATTAAAATTGCAGTGATGAACCATGGAAGATGTGATACCGTAATAAATGTCATCGACTCTTGCTTTTAGATAGGTAACAAGGTTCGGTGATTTACCGAATATATGAACCAGGTCTTGTCTTTTCTCATCCAGAAATCCTGTAAAAAGATTAACGGCGCCATCCAGCCAGTCGGTTAAGGGACAATCTTTGGCAATTCCTATGATGGGTGATTCGTGGTCATGACCGTGAGCTTTAACAAAACCCGGCAACAGACAGGTTTGATTGCAGACAATGTCTTCAACCGTAAAGTCACCCTGTTTTTCAGAACCGACAACAAATAAATCCTTCCCATAATCCCTTATAATCTGGTCGCCTTTTTCTTTGGTATATTCACCGGCCTCGGCTATTTTCTCATCTTCGGTGAGTACATAGCCGTCGCGAATTCTTTTCGATAAGCCCATTTTGGGGGACATCGGAACCATAAATTTACTTCTTATCAGGATATGTTTTTTGGGATCCATGATTTAGTTTGCTTCCTTATCTAGGGGTGTTGTGAGTTGTACGTTGTAAGTTGTCT
>DATFMK010000297.1:0-3153 GCA_035267005.1 Balneolales bacterium | reverse complement strand
GCATTTAATATTGAAACAGGCGGACACGTTTTTCAATTATTCTTCACCAATGCTCAATCATTCAATCCGCAAGGTATATTAAGTCAGACGCATAACAAATTTATGAAAGGTTATTTTCGCTTTGGCTTTAATATCAACCGGATCTTCTGGTTTACGAACAAACACAATAAGTAGCAGAGGGAATTTTAGTTACGTAGATGACGGGGAAAGGGGGATGTCTTTGCACAGATATATCCCCTTTTTGTTGGATGGGATTTCGTTTAAAACCATTGAGGAATAACGGTGGATAAGAATTTATGATTTAGCTTTGAGAATTAATTAAGTTTTATCCCTTTCTACGTAGAGACGTTGCATGCAACGTCATTACAGTAATCAGTCAAGATTTAAAATATAGTCGATGATGGGCTCCACTTCCATCTAATCTATTCAGATTAAAACATAACTGTTAAATTAGATTATTCTGTCATATTTTCTCAGGTCGTATTCTCAATGTAATTAGTACAACTCTGCGATTCTTATCCAAACATCATGTTATTACTTCATATTAGTTACGTGAATAATTCGGGTTAGGGAGGTATCGTTTACAATCAATGTCTATTATCCTTCAATAACTTCTTCTGCCGGGATATCGGCATAGACATCATCCACATCTTTCACGAATAGAGTAAGTACGGCCGCGATGAATAACGAAATTCCTCCGAGTATCAGTGCGTAGATAGCTTCATTATTAAATAAATGGCGAATAAATGGTCCCAATATTCCGGCTGCCGTGATTTGTGGAAGTACGATGAAGAAGTTAAAAATTCCCATATAAACTCCCATCTTTTTGGAAGGAAGCGCTCCGGCAAGGATCGCATAAGGCATCGCCAAGATACTTGCCCAGGCCACTCCAATTCCCAGTTCGGATATGATTAACACATGTGGATTGGTAATAAAATAAAAAGATACTAAGCCAATGCCGCCCAAAACAAGAGAAATGCTGTGAACGGTTTTTCGGCTGGTGATTTTGGCAAACGGAGATAACAGGAAAGCAACGACTGCCGCAAATCCATTATAAACACCAAATAACACGCCCACCCAGTTAGCGCCCTGATTATAGAGTACCGAAGTGGGGTCATCTGTTCCATAAATGTGATGTGTAACAGCGGCAGTTGAATAAATCCACATGGCAAACATCGCAAACCATGAGAAAAATTGAATAAAAGCTAATTGTCGCATAGTAGAAGGCATTTCATATAAATCCACAATGATATGAACGAGGCCGGTATCCGCTTTGTCCTTTCGAATCAGAAGGGACGAAACCAGTTGAACAATACCAAAGGTTGCCAATAATCCACTTAAGATATAGAGCTCTTTTTCCCAGTGTGTCAGGTATACAATAAAAGCGACGATCAATCCTGATATGATCCAAATCCAGCCTTTTTTTAAGAAAGATTTCGCATATCCGGCATGAACTAAATCCTGATCCACTTCTTCTTTCGGTTCGGCCGTATTTTCCTCTTCGAACGCTTCCATCTCTTCAGGTGAATATTCTTTGGTCCTTATTACCGTCCAGAGTACGCCACTGATAAAGACGGCTGCTCCGATATAAAATGACCAGCTTACTGATTTGGGAATTTCGCCTGCCGGTGCCGTATTGGCGATATTAAAATAATTAGTGAGAACATAAGGCAAAACGGAAGCCACGACCGCTCCTAAACCAATGAAAAAACTCTGCATCGCAAATCCCGTTGTTCGCTGTACGCTTGGCAGATTATCAGCCACAAGAGCACGGAATGGCTCCATGGATACATTTATGGAAGCATCCATAATCCACAACAAACCGGCCGCTATCCATAAAAAAGGAGAATTGGGCATTATGATCAACGCCAGAGATGCCAATATGGCTCCGGTAAGAAAATAGGGCCGGCGGCGGCCAAGTTTTCCCCACGTTCGATCACTCATGTAACCAATGATAGGTTGAATGATTAAGCCGGTGACCGGTGCGGCAATCCAAAGTACCGGAATCTGATCGATATGAGCTCCCAATGTTTCGAAAATTCGACTTACATTAGCATTCTGAAGGGCAAAACCAAACTGAATCCCCAAAAAGCCAAAACTCATATTCCAGATCTGCCAAAAACTTAGGCGTTTTTTTTTCATGAAATCTCTCTGTTAAATCGTGTCTTCAGTTTACACATAATGTAAGCGGTTACAATTAATAATAAAAACAAAATTTTAAAATCAGCGCATTTAGCTAAGGTAAAAAGAATGTAATCTTAGACTATTAAAATTATTAAGATAATTTGAGTTCAGGATACCTATTAAATACCACATCTGTCCAAAACGATTATAATAAAGCTAGAAGCGTTACCCAACTATTAAGGATTTTCATATTAAAGTAATAATTCGTGTGGGGCGTTTCTAGGCTTTTATAGATGGCCCCCACCATTTAGGTGGAGCCCATCAGCAAATGGTCATCATGATATCACAAGGTTTATCAAATTTTAAAATGGAATCGTCCCAACTTTTAACCCAACTCTTGGATATACATTGATGGGCTCCACTCCATGCTTTTCCGGAGTGGGGTCCATCTTTCTCGCCTCTTTGTCAAACCACATCTGAGAACGCCATCGGTACCGGACAAGATTTTTGAACTGCCACGAATAAATAATTTCCAACTGATTCAGGGAGTTTTATACCATTGGGAGATTGATCGTTCAACTTTTAAAAATGTGTCCAAAATAAACCGATGATGCTTTATTTTTTAATTTTAACAAACGTTTTGGACAGCTTTGATTAAATACATACTATTTGACCTCATTCACACTTATAAGATCTCTCACCCCAAAAAGCAGGCTCGATATGACGCCTTTGAGTGATTTTTTTAACATTAACATCATCTTCGCCAGTTCGCGTCATTTCGATCGGAGGCAGAAATCTTCCTAACAGAACGTGAGGTTTGGATAAGAATCGCAGAGATGTAATAATTACATTGAGAATACGGCCTGTGAAAATATAATCTATCATGACGACGGACGACTGACCATCGACGACACAGAGCTGTTTTGATGCCTAAAGCATGATTCCGATACCGAACTCACGTTGATTTATTATTAATCATAATCAAAAGAAAAACGTTTAACCCGGATTATTCACCAAGAAATTTTGTTG
>DATFMK010000296.1:0-3024 GCA_035267005.1 Balneolales bacterium | reverse complement strand
CTTCAAAATCCAGTGCTTGTGCAATCACCAAAATATCCGAAAACAAAATGGCCGCGTCTGTTCCAATAATGTCAATGGGCTGCAGGGTGATTTCCGCGGCTAGTTCCGGAGTTTCACATCGTTCAAAAAAAGAATATTTGGATCGAAGCTTACGATATTCGGGCAAATATCGTCCGGCCTGACGCATCATCCAAACCGGTGGACGTGGCACCGTTTCCCCTTTCAGGGCTCGTAATAAGAGATCGTTTTGTAAAGGGGGATATTCAGTTTTCATGCACTCGTGTTAAATGTTCATGAACTTTCTTCAATAACGATTCCGTGGAAGGCTCATCGGAGACAACAATATTTCGAGCACCGGCATAACCTAATGCTTTTGCGGTGGTCGGACCGATAGCGAAATGGGTTATTCCATCTGAAACCGTTCGATTTTCATAAAAAGCTTCGACTGCGCTCGGACTGTAAAATAAGATATTTTTATAATCCAATTTTTGATCGCGTTCAGGATGCGTTACCGTGCGATACACTTCGATTTCGTCCAGTTCAATTCCAGCTTCTTTCAACAAATTCGACAACTCATTACGGCGACGATTTCCACAAAAATGAATCGCTTTGTTGGTCACGCCAAGTTCAATAATCAATTTCGCTAATTCTTTAGCACTCTTTTTTTCGGGGATGTACGGTTTATAATCCAATCGCAACAATTCACCGGCCGTTTTTTTCCCAACAGCAAACGTATTGATTTTTGGCTTTTGATAATCGATGTACTTGATCAACTCTTCGAACCCGAGAACACCGTTTTTGCTGGTGAAGATCCAGCTATCCGCTTTTATCGTGCTTATTTGCTCAATTTGTTCGGCCCAGTCGTCGGGAAATTCAAACGATAACATGGGGATGCAAACGACCTCCAGATTTAAAGAATGGGCGTATTCGATATCTTCATTCTTTAACTTCCGGGTTACCAGGATCGTTGCTAATTTTTCACTCATTTCTTTCATCAGGATTATTCACCATGAAAATTTGTTGTGTCCTAAAAATAGATGTCAGATTTATTTTATTTATACTTGTTAATAACAATAGCATGCATATCATTTTCAATATAATTGTGAATAATACAGATTAGAGAGCCCTTTTTTTACTCAATAACTTTATTATTTTATCCGCGCCGCGATTCAACACTTCACTTGCGGCCTGAATGCCCATACCATCGCTATTTTCAACTACCATGGCATCTTCGATATCATAACGCTCGCTGCCGTCGATCATCAAAACACTGGCTTTCAGCTGCACCATTCCATCAACAATTTTGGCATAAGCGGCGACTGGTGCGCTACATCCGGCTTCCATCATATATAAAAAATCCCGCTCAATAGTTGTACAGATACGGGTTTCACGATGATTTAATTGATCTAAAACTGTTTGCAATTCATCATTGTCCTCACGGATCATCACAGCCATGGCACCTTGAGCCGGTGCGGGAATCATCCACTCGAGATACTGATCGATTTTATCATCAAGATTGATACGCTTGAGTCCGGCAGCGGCGAAAATGGCGGCATCCCATTCATTTTCACGAACTTTTCTGAGCCGTGTATTCACATTTCCACGAATATCCGTTATTCGATGATTCGGATAATGGGAGAGCCACTGCGATTTGCGCCGGTTACTGCTCGTAGCGACGACCGCTTCATAATTGGGATCATTCAGAAAATCCGCCCCTTTTCTCGTAACAATGACATCACGGGGATCATCGCGTTTTAAGACGGCGGCAATTTTTAATCCCTGCGGCAAAATGGTCGGGATGTCCTTAAAAGAATGGACGGCCAAATCGACTCGCCCGTCCAGTAATGCTTCATCAAGTGCCTTGGTGAAAACTCCTTTACCGCCCATTTCTGTTAGCGGCGTATCAAGTTTTTGATCCCCTTCTGTCTTAATATATTGCAGTTCAGCGGAATGATTTAATGCTTTTAAACGTTCTGATACAAATTGTGCCTGCCATGTAGCTAATTGACTGTCACGTGTTCCAATTTTCAGGACGTTCTCTTTATTCAAATTCTTTCTCCTTTTTTAGTTTGAACATGGATTCCACCATATTCTGTATTTCTTCCTGATTTTCCTGATTTTCTTTGAGATGATCGATGGAGTGCGCAATAATTTTATTGATAATCCGGCGGGTAACGAGTTCCAATTTGTCGAGAGATTCTTCGGGAAAATGATGTTTATACTTGTCGAATTCCTGCTGACGAATGGTATCGAATTTATTATTTAAAGCAACAATGGTGGGGACGACTTTTTGCTCTTCGAGCCATTGTTTGTAAGCATCAAACTCTTCGTTAATGATCTGCCGGGCCTGGGGTACGCTATCTTCGCGCATTTTGTACGTTTCGTTCGTTTCATCGGAAAGCTGATCCATATTGGCAAGCTTTATACCTTTGATCGATTCGACTTCCGGATGAATATTTCTTGGTACGGATAAATCCAGCAAGACCCGTTCATGACCGTTCTTATGTAAATCGAAATGGGATGGATCCAAAACCGGTTGTTCCGCTCCTGTCGCTACAATGATTAAATCCGCCTGACTCACTTCTTCGTTGAGATGATCGAATGTGGAAACATTGAGATCATATTTATCAGCTAAATCTTCGGCGCGATCGTGATTCCGGTTGATCAATGTTAATTTGGAAGCGCCGAGACTGACCAAATTTTTACAGGTAACTTTTCCAATTTTACCGGTTCCAATCAACAGTATATTTTTGTGATGCAGGTCATTCAAATGATTTTTGGCAAACTGAACCGCCGCATAAGCCACGCTTGCGGCGCCATATCCCAGATTGGTTTCGTGTCGAACTCGTTTATGCGTTCGAAAAACGGATTGCAGGAGCCGGTGCATTTCGCCATCGAGCAAATCATATTCCCTGGCAAGGTTATACGCTTCCTTGACCTGTTTGACGATTTGTAAATCTCCAAGAATTTGCGCATCAAGACCAACGGTAACATCGTATAAATGTCTTGCGGCCTCTTCTCCCC
>DATFMK010000295.1:0-2657 GCA_035267005.1 Balneolales bacterium | reverse complement strand
TATCTATTATACTCAGTTTTGCAGGCAGCTCCAATAAAGATGCAACTATCAGGGACATTAAAAATTGAAGATATCATTTTTCTCCGTTGTCAGCGCTGAATTGCAGAAAACTGCTATATATATTGACATTTGACATCGCCTAAATTTTTATGATATCCATTTGAAATCTAACATTTTCAGTAAGTTATGATAATGGCAAGATAGCATAAACCAAGCATTCCCATGAGCAGGCTATGTTAATCACTACAATGTAGTGGTTTTAGTAAATTCTTGACAATGAGAACAACTTCAAGTAAACACATAGAATAATTTTTGACTAAACGCCTCGCGTTGCCTGGAAGCGGAACGTTGAACCTCATCTCTTTCTAACCGCTGGCTTCACTCAGAACCTCATGCTGAGCTGAGTCTCATCCTGATCTGAAATTCACATCGCTGATAGCTTTTTAATTTTCTTATTGTTCTGAAATAGATACTGGGCTCCCTTGAACTTTAACCTAATAATCAGACAAAAAATCAATGGAGAATCCCCTCAAATTGTGCCTATTTAACCCTTGACCGGACATTGTCTGTTCTGTTGAGGGGTGACTATCCCATTCCCACTTGAAACAAGTCTAAATTTTCCATTTTCAATTTACACTCATGGTGGAGGAGGAAAGTCTGATGAAAACGATAAGAACAAATTTAATTGTTAGAGTTGCGATCTTTTTGCTTCTCAGCATAGTAATTGTATTTTGGGGTTTTCAGGCTATAGGAGAGGAATGGACTGCTGAACAGAATGAGATTTGGACATTTGTTCAAGCCAATTGGGAAGCTATTAAAAAGGGTGACGTAGAAGCCGCACTGGCGATGAAACACGATTATATGGTTGCTTGGCATAATTCGGATCCTGAACCTCTTAAAAAAGAACTCATAAAGCAATCATACATAAATTGGGCAAATTCCGACAAGCTCGTATCCTATAAATTAAGGCCTTTAACCATCAATATTTTTAACAATGTGGCTAATGTTTTTTATTTGTACAAATATGAAGGAGAAAAATTTTCCAACAGAGGTCGGGCATTGGAAACTTGGATAAAGCAAGATAATAAATGGATAGCAATCGGTAGTCTTGATTCTTCATGTGATTTTCCACCACGCTGCCCTCATGTATGGTAATAATAAAAAATTATTTGGAGAGCCGTTCATATTTACTGAACGGCTCATCACGAGCATTTTTATTGTTCCAAAACCTGAGATTTTTCCGACATAGTTGTAATTATCAATGACCATTAAAAGTTTAAGATATCATCTTTCCAGGTTTTCAGGATGCTGGTGACGCTATCTGCTATATATATGTTATAATACCAGTGGTTTAAAACTCAAGATACTTAAACGATATCTGAAAACAGACAATCGTCTTCAATCGGCGTTTTTTTCATTTAGCATCGACTGATCTGCCCAATTATTAAGATAGTTGAAAGTTACAGACTGCAGAGGTGACGACGAAAACTCTTACGAAGGGGATAGACATATATAGCTTTGGCAATGGCATAACGTTTATAAGAACTGAAAAGGCTATATCCCTCGGTCTTCCCGACTTCTATCCAATTTGCTGCCTGGTAGCAAGTTCCCTTGAAACGATCCAGTTGGACAAAAGTTTCTAGTAAAACCGGCTGATAATTATAGCGGGCTTCCCAGTCCAGCGGAAGTTGTTTGGCAATGCCCCCGAGGATGCGGGAGGCCAGATTGGGCGAGTAAATCCATGGCATTATTAAAAAGCGAGCATTATTGACGACCAGTTTGAGATTCGCTTCACGCTGTTCGTCTGTCCAGCCAATATACCGGTCTCGGCTTCCCAACCGCCACGAACCGGCTGCAAATCCAAGAGCGGCCAGCAGATGCTTACCGCGCTGTATTTTCCTGATACCAAGCTTCCTTTGCTTGTATCGCGATTGAGTCCTCCTATTTCTAAATAGATGCCCGGTGCGCTGAACATCTCGCCCGCCAAAAACAAGATAGCGCATTTGTGCTCCAAAAATAAGGGATTCTTTGATGTAGTGATAGTTGTTGATCAGATATCGCCACAGATGTGAATCTTCTTTATTCAGCACGGGGATAAACTGTAGCCTGTTAATATCAGATGGTCGGAGAATTAACCTTTTAGAATACTTAACAAATGAAATTTGTTCAACATGCGCCTCTCGCAATGTGGGCTTTCGCTCAGGGTGATCAAAATATTTCAGCCCCTTCTGGGCAAATCTGTTCAGGCATCTAATGATCGATTCCGGTGGAACCCGGACTTTCGTCACCAGCTTCTTGATTCCAAGACCGTCGAGGAAACCCAATATGATTTTACTCCGTTTAATCCGCCAGATACCGGCGGTTCGACTGACCGCAATATGTTGCAACCGGTCCAAGGTGTTTCCGGTTTCAACGATCACACGGATTTTTTGTCGCAATTGTTCATCCGGCAGCCGCTTTTCAGGTTGACCATTTTCGGGTACCAGCCAACGTAGCAATATACTCTCCTTTCCTTCCCCGATCGTTATACTTAAAAATAGTATCCACGAGGTTTTTATGTAAACGCCCAAAAGTTTCGGCATAGCGTTTACTGACCCAACGGTAATATTTTTCCATGCTTTTCATATTTTGCGTAAACACGATGCCGACAAGTTCAT
>DATFMK010000294.1:0-8116 GCA_035267005.1 Balneolales bacterium | reverse complement strand
CGTTAAGTAAAACCGGTCGTAACTGGTATGCCTCTTCATTGTATATGACTCCGGTTGATGCTTATGATACGATGGTGTTGATGGGTTTGAAAAAGCAGGCCAAAGAAGATCAGAAGCTCATTTTTAATCATCTCTCTTTCAATAAGGATTATTACGTATCCACCTTTGAAACCACGATACGTTTTCTGGGTGGACTGTTATCATCCTATCAGCTGAGTGGTAATAAGCATTTTCTAAAATTAGCTACGGATCTTGGTAATCGGCTGCTACCGGTATTTAACAGCAAAACCGGGATGCCGTATGAATATGTAAATCTGAAAACAGGCAAGGTGAAAGGAGAAGTCAACAGCAGTGCTGAAATCGGAACGCTTCTGATTGAATTTGGAACGTTGAGTAAACTCACCGGCAATCCCGAGTATTACAACAAAGCCAAGAAAGCACTTGTGACCTTGTATAATCATCGATCTAAAATTGGTTTGGTGGGGACCACGATTAATATCCAAACCGGTAAATGGGTGAATACCGATAGTCACGTGAGTGGTGGTATCGATTCATATTACGAATATCTTTTAAAATCCTGGAAATTATTCCATGATCAGGATTGTAAACGAATGTGGGAAAACACGATTAAATCGGTTAACAAATATGTTGCCGATTCGGTAAAAACCGGATTATGGTATGGTCATGTGAATATGTTCACCGGTAAACGAACGTCTACTCACTTTGGCGCTTTGGATGCGTATTTTCCCGCAGTCTTGGCTTTAGACGGGGACATGCAGCGAGCCAAAGAACTGGACACCTCCTGCTTCAAGATGTGGACGCGTTACGGTATAGAACCCGAGCAGCTCAATTATATGACGATGAAAGCCGTATCCAATGCTTATGTACTGCGGCCGGAAAATATGGAGTCGGCTTATTATCTCTATCATTACACGCATAATCCGCTGTATCTGTACCGGGCGAAAGTGATGTTCGATAGTATCGTTAAATATTGCCGCACTCCGGTTGGATTCACAAATCTTCAAAATGTGATCACAAAAAAGCAGGGCGATGATATGGAAAGTTTCTTTCTGGCTGAAACATTGAAATATGCCTATTTAATCTTTTCTCCGCCAAAAACACTCGATTTTAATAAAATCATTTTTAACACCGAGGCACATCCCATTCGAAATACCTGGGATTAAAATAGCAGCATTTTCGGTTAATTATAATTTAAAAAGGATGGCTTATGTATAGTCGTAAGAATTTTTTGAAGGCGATTGCAGGCTCTGCATTGTTCGGAGGCATGGTACCATTTTCAAAATCGTTTGCACAGGATGAGGAAGAAAAAGAATTCCGGGCGACCAATAAACCTATCGTAGTGTCGACCTGGCGTTTTGGGGTTCGTGCCAATGCCAAAGCGTGGGAAACGCTGTCAAGCGGTGGAGCTTCGCTTGATGCGGTGCAAAACGGAGTCATGATCATCGAAGCCGATCCCAATATCCATACGGTAGGTTTAGGCGGTTATCCGGATCGGGACGGTCACGTAACGCTCGATGCCTGTATTATGGATGGGAAAACGGCCAATGCCGGATCGGTTGGTGCCATCGAGCATATTCTTCATCCTGTAAAAGTGGCTCGTTTGGTGATGGAGAAAACACCGCATGAATTGTTGGTTGGAGAAGGAGCTACCCAATTTGCCCTTGAACAGGGCTTTAAAAAAACGAACTTACTAACCCCGGCTGCTAAGAAAGCATGGAAACAATGGCTTAAAAACGCAAAATATAAACCGATCATCAATATTGAAAATCATGATACGATTGGAATGCTGGCGCTTGATCAGGCCGGAAATTTATCCGGAGCCTGTACGACAAGCGGAGTTGCTTTTAAGATGCATGGACGTGTTGGCGATTCTCCGATCATCGGGGATGGCATGTTTGTGGACAATAACGTGGGCGCGGCTACTTCAACCGGATTAGGTGAATTGGTGATGAAAACCTGTGGGAGTCATACTGTTGTAGAAGCGATGCGTCAGGGACATCACCCAACAGAAGCCTGCAAAATAGCTGTGGAGCGAATTATTGAAACACAGCCAAATTATCATAAATATCAGGTAGGTTATCTGGCCCTAAATAAGCATGGCGAATATGGCGGATACTGTATCCATAAAGGTTTTCAATACGCCATCCATGATAATAAGGGTAGCAAACTGATCAACTCGGAACACAAAATATGAGTTGATCCTGCAAAAGAAATTCGATTTATGAGTGAGGCGTTCGATAGACTTGTCGGGCGCCTTCTCTTTATAATATTTTCTATGATGCCTTTATGTGATTTCACTGTGCTCGTTGAGGTTAAATTCACTGAGCTTCAATTTTATGTAATTTATTAGACCTTGTAGTCAATACCTCTTTTACCTCAAGAACATTAGGATAGCTTAAATGGGATAGATCAATTGTATAATTCTTATTATTTCTATCTATAATCTCAACCTTAATAACGCCCACTTTTAAAGATTGGATCTGATTCCAACTGACAGAAAATCCTTCCTGCAATTTTTTCAGTTTTACTTCTAATCTGTCGTCGGAAATACGAATAAAAGATTTCCCGATAAAGTCCTCAACTGGTTTTCCAAGGCCCTCAAAAAAGTGGATCATACCAGACAGGAGAAAAAAGAAAAAATAAAAGTTATAGAACCAGTTCATTTTTTCGAAAAAAATAAGATAATCAAGGAAAAAAAAGGCAAACAAGATTTCGATGGCACCAAAAATAGTCCGTTTTCTGGATTTTTTTCTTTGATTTAAATTGATGTATAAATCTTTCATTTAATCCCCAAAATACATAAGAACTTTACTTTTAAGATTTTTGATGATTAATGATCAAAAGTGTCACTCGTTGCTATTCTCACTTAAGACTTTGAAAACTTTTTAGATAGTTTTCTAAACATCTCCTGTGGAAAATCCACGTATTTTTTTGGAATAAAAAGTTGACCAATGATTAAAAAACACAAACAAACATAGGCTGTAAACCAGGATGTATAGGGTTCAATAAAACCCCGAAAAATGAAAGTAATAATTGCTACAGCTGCTATAAAGCCATTTGCAATATTCCAGATCTTAATCCATTTAGGAGCTTTTCGAGATTCAAAAACCGTGGCTTTCATAATCGAATATGTTTAGTATTCATGAGTAATATCTAAAAATAAATTTTATTCAAACGTATTTTAAAATAGTAGTTTATTGATGATAATCAAATGGATGATGAAACGTGATATTGTCCTCGTTCCCAAAGTCCCTTTGGGAATGCCACACCGGAAGCTCCGCTTCCCTTTAGAAAATGAACCTTATGAGGATTATTCGATTTGCAAATGAAACAGAGTTTCATGGTTAGCATTCCCAACGAGGACGTTGGGAACGAGATATGTGAGTGGCTGTCCAAAAGTATAAATCTGATTTATTAGGATGATCCTCGTTCCCAAAGTCCCTTTGGGAATGCTACTCCGGAAGCTCCGCTTCCCTTCAGAAAACCAGCCTGATTCCTATAAAGTAGTAACCGCTGAGTGTTATTTTGAGATGATTTTTCCTGCTGTAAGAGATTAGATTCCATATTATAAATTATCTAAAATAATTGACGGGTCATTACTAATAAAAAAATATATGTATCTTATTTATAGACAATTATTTAAACTATTTCTCGGAGGACGTTATGAAGCGTTTAGTTATCCCTTGGTTGGTATTTCTATTTTTAGCAGGGTAGCTTTTCGCCCAATCGAAACATAAGACACCAATTCAATCTACAAATCAGATCCTGGAATCGGATATTGCTGTAAAATCGATACAAACTCACGTAATAACAGATACTTTAGATAGAAATAAACTAAGAGAATCATTATTCCAGGAAATAGGTTACGGGATAGAACGTAAAAGCCATATAACAGGTGCCGTATCATCAGTAAATATAAAATCTGTGGAGCTTACGACTTACCGAAACCTGGCTGAATATCTTATGGGTAGAGTCGCCGGTGTTTCAGTCACGACAGATCCTGGAAGTCCTGGTGGATACAGTATCATTATTCGTGGAGTCAATAGTCTTAATTTTCAAAGTCCGCCGTTATTCATAATTAATGGTGTGCCTGTACCCCAAGCCAATGCATTGAATGCAATTAATCCAATAGATATCGCTTCTGTTGATATTATTAAAGATGGAACAGCAGCCATATATGGTACGCGCGGTGCAAATGGCGTAATATTAATAGCAACCAAGTAGATTTTAATTTTAGGATTTAAAGTTTTTCGACATCGAGAACAAAATAAGCTTGAAAAAGCGATGGATGGTTGTGGTCTGTTGTTAAATAGTTATGTTTATAATTGGGTTTCAAAGGTTTGCTTTTGGTAGATAAATACAATGAGATATATGCGGCTCATCTAATATTTAAAATCTTATAAATCACCTGACTCCATTGTCAAAATAGGCTTTGGTTGCTGTTATTTTTCCTGTTTCAACCTTGTAGGGACCAGATAGGTCGCCGGCACCAAAGAAATTCTTAATTTTGACATTTAGATAATATGTACCGGCCAGTAAACGAATGGCATATTGTCCGAGACTGTCGGTAGGGGCGGTTTTTAAGGTGTCTTTTTGAGCGTTAAGGATAAAAATGGTACAAACTGTTTTCAGAGGAGGTGGGGTTCACCCGACAGGTTCGGCAGGTGAACCAATGTTATAGACGCGACCTTGAATCCCGGTTGAAATATAGTTCTGCGAACCGTCAATTTTCTGACATCCACCGAGTGCGATCATCAGGAAAAAGAAAATGATATAAATTGTCTTTTGTTTCAAAAACAACTCCTTGAATGGGACCACAGAGGTAACTCACAGCAACTTACTTTAAAATATAATATAGACTATTTTTAGTGAATCGTAACAAGAGGTTTAAAGGAAAAATCATTAATGGTAATAAAAAATTTTATTCTGATCATACAGTTTTATGCAATACCCCGACTTACCCCTCTTTAGGATAAGTGAACATAATATTTGTGTCGACTTTCTTATCTAACTCATTATTAAATATTTTCGTGCTTGGTTTGCGTGACCGACAATACAATTCCGAGTATAATTGCCATATCGATTGCCGTTTCCCAATTCACAACTCCTGAGCCATGTACAATCAATGTATAGAGATAGGTAACAATTGCCGCGGTAATAAAAGTAATTACACCGATGATTAAAAAATCGATAAAATATCTTTTAAGACTCATAGTATCCTCCCCCGTTTGATGAATTATGTAATGATAAATATATATTAAATAGCATTATAGTGAAAATCTTAATTTTGTTATAGGTTTTATCACCCTCCGGCAATAGCACCAATAATAAGCAATGGTTCCTTTCCCGATCTCACTTTTTCGGGTAATGGAATATCCGGAGAATTAAGCGATAGATCTTCGCTGCAGGCGTAAATGCGCAGAAATGGCCGAAGTTGTTGGGTAGTATGATCGCGAATAGTCCCCGTGAGCATCGGGTATTTTGATTCAATCGCATCAATGACCGTGTGTTGTGTGACCGGATCATGAACATTCAATTCGACAACTTTTCCCAGTTTAGCCAGCTTCCGCAGGTGATATGGAAGTTCAACGCGTATCATTTTAATGTTTGAACTTCAACAGAATAAACAGCCGGTAAATCCCGGACGATAGCAGACCAGTTATCCCCACTATCTGGTGATACGTAAACTTGCCCGCCCGTGGTACCGAAATAAATCCCACAAGAATCCAGTGAATCGACCGCCATAGCGTCACGAAGGACATTGACGTAGCAATTTTCTTGTGGAAGTCCTTTAGTTAACGCTTCCCATTCATTCCCACCGGTTTTACTTCGATACACTCGCAATTTCCCTTCCATTGGGAAATGTTCGGAATCACTTTTTATTGGAATAACATAAATGGTTTCGGGTTCATGAGCGTGAACTTCAATGGCAAATCCAAAATCGGTGGGCAGATTACCACTGACTTCCTCCCATGAGTCACCGGCATTGTCACTGCGCATGACATCCCAGTGTTTCTGCATAAACAAAATATCCGGACGAGATTGATGTAACGCTATATGATGGACACAGTGACCAACTTCCGCTTCAGGATTGGGCATATGTTTGGATACCAGTCCTCGATTTACGGGTTTCCAGTTTTTTCCACCGTCATCGGAGCGAAATACACCTGCCGCAGATATGGCGACGTACATTCTATCCATTTTTTTCTGATTGAGTAGAATGGTATGTAATCCCATACCGCCGGCACCCGGAGCCCATTGAGATCCCGAACGGTGACCACGCAAACCGGCAAGTTCATTCCATGATTTCCCTCCATTAACTGTTTTGAACAATGCCGCGTCTTCAACGCCTGCATAAACGGTGTTCGAATCAGTAAATGACGGTTCCAAATGCCAGACGCGTTTAAATTCCCAAGGATGCTGCGTTCCGTCATACCACTGATGGGTGGTCAGCGGCTTTCCCGTCGCTGTAGAAGTATCGTAAGCGAACTTGTTGCTTTGTCCGGCCGGTGGTTCATAAGGATTGGGAAGTTTTTCTCCACCAGGAATGTTCCATGTTTTGCCGCCGTCATCTGAACGTTGAATGATTTGTCCAAACCAGTCACTTGTTTGAGATGCATAAATGCGATCAGGATCCACAGGTGAACCTTTTACATGATAAATATCCCATCCTGCGAAAAAAGGTCCGTCTACTTTCCAGTTCTTTCGTTTCCCATCCGAATTAAGGATAAATGCTCCTTTATGTGTTCCCACTAATACACGAACGCTGCTCATAGTAGCACTCCTTTTTTAAATTAATTAAATCAAGTTTATACGATTTGACAGGTCTTAATCAATTGATACTTTATTGATCATAAGAATTTTGAAGTTCATTGATATCCAGTTTCTTCATTTTAAGCAATGCATTCATGACGTTTTCAGATTTTTGGTAATCCGAGCCATTCAGTAATTTGCCCAATATATCAGGGATGATTTGCCAGGATACACCATATTTATCCTTTAACCAGCCACACTGTTGCGCATTTGGGTCACCGCCATTCGATAGTTTTTCCCAAAAGTAATCCACTTCATTCTGAGTGTGACAATTCACGACAAATGATATGGCTTCATTAAATTTATGGGGAAGATCAATCCCGCTATCCATGGCAACAAAATTTTGTCCGTTTAACAAAAACTCCGCGTGTTTGACCATGCCATTTGGACCCGCTTCCTCTTTTGTATAATGCTCATTCATAATCTTTTCAGATTTTTTGAAAACGGACATATAAAAGTTCATAGCTGCTTCCGCATTCCCTTGTTGTGATGAGGCAAACATTAAGCACGGAGCAATTTTATGTTCCTTATGAGATGAATTTTGATTTTTGAAAGGAAGAATGAGTTGCCATGAAACGCCGAATTTATCCTCAATCCAACCGTATTTTTCACTGAACGGATACGCATCCAACGCCATCATCGGAGAACCACTATCGGCGAGTTTCGACCAAAGTTGAATAATTTCTTTATCTGTTTTGCATGTAACATAAAACGATATAGCTGGATTGAAATGGAAATTGGGTCCACCGTTTAAAGCTAAAAATCGATGATTCGCAAGTTGAAAATCTACAGATAAAACCGAACCTGCCGGTTTACCGTGAACATCGTATCCTTCTTCACCATAATGACTTGATTGGTTGCTTTTCGAATTTTTGAATACAGATGTATAAAAATCGACAGCTTCTTCAGCCTGATTATCGAACCAGAGGCAGGACGAGATGGGATTCATTGTCTTAGGTCTAAAGGTGGAAAAATATGTGATGAAAAGCGATGGACTGCAAACGACATTAAAATCACATACAATGAAAAATTAAGAAAATGCTATCATTGAAGGTGTATGTCGATCAATACGTTAAATCTGTTTTTGGTCGTGTTCAGTCATCCATTATCAATTAACAAAAATAAACGTAGTCAACAATTATTAATTTATATAAGAATAGAAATTTTTGGGATTAAAAAATGGTAACGAAATAAAATGAGTAAAACGAAGGTTGTTTTTGATATGAAACCGAGTAAAAGTTTTTAACATCTAAATGCCGTGAAAATCCGCGTTATCCGTGTC
>DATFMK010000293.1:0-5276 GCA_035267005.1 Balneolales bacterium | reverse complement strand
CCGTTTGTGCCTTAACTTCCCCGGAATTGATGGAACCTTTGAGCAAGACCCACGGTGTTGCCATCACCGGCCGCTTAGTTACTGCAAACCTGGGAATTGAGAAAATAATCCAAAATATTATATCGAATCCTAACATCAGGTATTTACTGCTATGCGGGAAAGAATCGCCAGTGTTTCACCCGGCACAGACCCTCCATTGCCTTTTTCACAATGGAGTGAACCCGCAAAAACGTATTTTAGATGCCAAAGGACACTTCCCGGTGCTCAATAACCTGGAAAATGAACAGATTGAGCGATTTCGGCAACAGGTAGAGCTTCTTGAGCTCACTGATGTTGTAGATGCAGATGTGATTCGCGAAAAAATCCTGGGTTTAGAAAAGAAAGCATTTTACACAGCTGTCAAAACCAGTATCCCTCAAAATCAGAAACCTGCTGTTGATCAGTTTATACAGCTCAGGCCATCGGGGGAACGTAAAGATTTTACGTATGATCCAAATGGGTACTTTGTGATTACGGTTGATCACAAAAAAGGGAAAATTATACTGCGGCATTATGAAACCGATAATACACCTGCCCACGAAATAAAAGCCAGGAGAGCTGATTCCATATTACGCGGACTCATAAGAGAAGGTCTCCTTTCACAGCTTAGTCATGCCGGGTACCTTGGAATTGAATTGGCAAAAGCAGAAACTGCACTGCGAATGAGCTTGGAATATAATCAGGATCATCCCCTCAAAAATCAATGAAATGCATTTAGTTTAACGTGAGTTCGAAATCGGAATCATGTATTATGCATCAAAACAGCTCTCTGTCGTCGATGGTTAGTCATCCGTCGTCAAGATAGGTCATATTTTCTTAGGTCGTATTCTCAATGTAATTATTACAACTCTGCGATTCTTATCCAAACCTCACGTTAAAAAACATCACTCGAAGTCGTCATCTCGAACCCGATTTTTGGGTGATAGACCTTCAAAACGTGGATATGAAATAAAACAAGTCAATAATTATATCGAATTGAGGTTACGTTAAATTAGGTTTGAAAAGATATCGTCTCTACGTCTCTAAATCTTGAACTGACTCTTCTTGAGGTTACGTTCAAGCTCCCGTTTCATATCTTTTTTGGCGATATCGGCTCGTTTGTCGTATTGTTTTTTACCCCGGGCAAGGCCTAACAATACTTTGGCATATCCATGTTTGAAATAAATTTTGAGAGGAATGAGCGTAAAGCCTTTTTGAGAAATGGCTTTGTCGATTTTTTGAATCTCACTTTTCTTAAGTAAAAGTTTTCGGATCCTCCGTGGATCATGATTATTGTAAGACCCCTGATCAAATTCCTTGATATAGAGATCTTTGAGATAGATCTCACCATGATCCATAAAAGCAAAGGAGTCGGTAAAACTTGCCTTGCCCTGCCGGAGTGATTTTACTTCCGTTCCTTTTAAAACGATGCCCGCTTCGTAAGTCTCCTCCACAAAATAATCGTGACGGGCTTTCCGGTTTTTTATTTCGGGTGTTGTTTTCTTTTTGTTGCTATCGTTACTCACGTGGTGAATAACCTCATTTAGTGTGAAAAATCCGGTTAACTATAAAACTATTACTGAACTTGAAAACCTAATTTCTGTAATTTGGGAACCAATTCTTTAGCAACTGATTTATTGGGCATGGTCTTATATATTTTCAGAATCTGATTAATCTCAGCTCGCGCTTTTTTATTATGGGGTTCCATATTCAGAACATTGATGAAATCCTGCAGACTTTCGGTTACGGCCTCATGCATATTCCCTTTCACCGGACCGTTATAAAGTTTATACATCCCATGACGTAAATAAACCTGAGCCAGTAAATGCTGAGAAGCGGAATCATCTTTTGTTTTTAACTGACTAACGACTTGCTTGTAAAGCGCCGGACTAAAATCGTTGTTTTTGTTCTGATCCATATTATTCGAGTTGATCAGATATTCGGCTTTTTGCTTAAGCGTTTTTCCTTTAAAACGTGCAGCAATCGCTTGGGTATTATTATTGCCGGTATTGCTACTACTGTTGTCTGATTTTTTGTTACTGCATCCGGCCAGAATAAGACCTGATAAAGCTAGGAAAATGACTGTTGTACGTATTTTCATGGATTTAGAATTAACTGTTTAATATATACATCGGATTTGGACTGATACAAAGTATGAATATTAACATACTCAACCAACCAAGAATGATACGGGTTTTGTTTAACGGCTGTTCAAAAATGACCGGCGGATGCTCAATTTTTACAAAAAACAGGATGAAAAGTGACCATACCAGCCAGACAGTGTAACCGCTGGCATTATTCATGCCAATAACCAGATAGAGTAAAAGAGCACTGCCGATGAGTGCACCTCCCCATACCGGAGCTATCCAGTTATGTTCACCGTGAAAGGCTTTTCGCAGGATGAAGAAAAGAATTATGGCCCATATAACCCATCCAAGCGGGGCTAATGAAGCGCTGTAACTAACGATCTCATCATGCAGCACAGGAACAACTCCAAGTCCGCTTAAAACGGCTAAGATGCCATAAAAGCCCCGGGCAACTTTTTTGTGATTTTTACTACCCACTAAAGCATAAATCACATGACCGCCATCGAGCTGACCAACAGGTGTCAGGTTTAAAGCGGTGAAGAAAAGTCCCAGCCAGCCGGCAAAGAGAAACGGGTAATGATACATTTCCCACATGGGCGGAACATTTTTGAAGAAGGATCCAAGGAAAGAATAGAGTAACGTGTTTCCCAACATCAGAATTTGGTTGCCGCTTTCAGCAATAGGGTGACTTGGAAATTTATGGAATTGAATTACATATTCTTTTAAAGCTGCATGTCCGGGAAATGAAAGTACGAAATCCGGACTTGGAAGGGTTGCGAAGCCATAAATCAACAGGCCAAGTGAAACAACGAATCCGGCCAACGGTCCGGCGATACCAATATCAAAAAGCTTTTTAGAATCGTCGACCTGTTCCTTAATACGAATGACGGCACCCATAGTCCCAATAGGAGAAAATATCGGTAGTGGGATGAAATAGGGTAATGTGGTTTTGATTTTGTGATAAACCGAGGCAAAATAGTGTCCGAATTCATGAGTGCCGAGGAAAAATAAAAGTAGAGCGGCAAATAGAATCGACAGGGATAAACTAACACCAAATCCGATATAGATATATGTAAACGCAACGGATATAAAAGTGATGACAAATAACGCGACATGCTTTAGAATAGTCATCCAGGATAAATCCAATCGCTCAAATAAGGTTTGACTGGATTGGCTGCTAATAATTTCGTAATGACTGTTAATTTCTTCCAAAATTTACTTTCTTTATAAAATGATCAATTATTCAATTCGACTGATGGGCATAGTCATACATCGGGCTCCACCCCTCCCGCGACATAATTCGTTTCCGGTAAAACTTATAGCTAATTTTTTATTTTCAGATGCCCTGAATTCTTTGTTTTTGTATTCCTCAATAAATTCAAACTGATTCATTAAAGTGTAACCATGATTATGCAACGTTTCAAAAGTGTGCGTATTACGTTCATATCCGACAATAACACCCGGAGCTAAAGAAAACACATTTGCTCCATCTGTCCATTGTTCTCTGTTTTGATTAATCCTTTCTTCTCCTCCACATTTGATGAAAGTATAATCCCGTCCGCTTAGTTCCCGTAAAGCATCTTTTAATGAAGTTTTAGGTGTTGTGATAAAATTTTCTTCATCATGAGAGAGACAAACTACATTATCCTGACGTTCGAGGATTGCTGGTGGATATACAATGCATTCATTCCGGCTGGCAAACGTAAAAATCGTATCAAGATGCATGGAGGATCGTTGTTTGGGGATATCCACGATTAAAATATGTTTAACGCCCAGCTTGAAAATAGCTTTGGCAGCTTTCATGATACCACTGAATGACGTTCGTTCACTCATCCCAATCACCACAATTTCTTTAGATACGACCAGAATGTCACCTCCTTCAATACTGTCATAATAAGCCAGGCGAAAGGCTTTATTTTTTACTTTTTGGAATAGAGGATGATAATCCACGATTGTTTCCATAAGCAGAGATTCCCGGGCACGAGCTTTTTTAGCCGCTCTGGAAATGATGATTCCATCATTAATAACCGCAGCCAAATCACGAGTAAATAAAATGTTCGGTGAAGGCATCAGATTAAAATCACGAATCCGCTCTGTTTGTCCCCAAATCGCAAATTCGAGTAGTTCTTTGGGTTCAAGTTTAAGCAACTCGTCCTCAATGGCGGCCAGGTTTAGCTCCGGAAGCCGTTTGATGAGTTGTTCGATGAAATAATTGCGGGCATCGGGTTGTTTGAAGCCCTCATAAATGAGATCAGCAATTTCTATAATATTACCGTCTTGCGGCATCACCGTCCTGAAAATATCGAGCATACTCACATGCTCCTGACGAGCATCTGATTCAAAGATGATATCATCAAATAATAATGCATCTTTGATGTCCGGATTTACCATAGTGACTTCTTTGCCAGGCGTATGGACGATCACACTTTTAAGATGCTCGACTTCCGACGAAATATTTATTTCCATTTAAGTTGCCTCTTTAATATATTCTTACAAAATGCACAGCTTATTCAAAAGGTTTAAATATACACTTTAGAAGCTGAATATTTAAGTTAAAATTGTTAAGCTTCCATTGGAAAATTTAAAATAACCAATAATATAATCGGATTGTTTAAGTTAATTAAAGTAGTCAACAACCCATTGATTAACCCCATTAAATGGTTAAAAATTTACGTAAGTTATAAATATGGCTTCTAAAACAGAAATTGAATCCCTCATTTACCTTCTTGATGATCCTGATCCTTTTATTAATCAAAAAGTAACAGACCGGCTATTAGTACTTGGTGAACAAGCTGTTCCGTTGCTCGATGAATATCGTAGTGTATCGAAAGATGAAAATCGGGAAAGCGCCATTAATAATATTATCCATTCCATCACTTTTTCCTCTTTAGAAGAAGAGTTTATGAATTTGGTGGATGATGGTATCGATACCGTAGCAGATTTGGAGAAAGGTATATTTCTGATTGCACGTTTTGGGGACCCTACATTTCGTGCATTACCTTATCGGGAAAAGTTAGATCGAATGGCCGAAGAAATCGCTAATGAGATTCGATTTACGATCGACCCATTAGAACAAATGCGTCAGCTTATACAATATGTTTTCTATGATGAAAATTATCATGGGGTCGAAGACGATTATTTCGATCCCTCGAATTCGTATATCAATAAAGT
>DATFMK010000292.1:0-2884 GCA_035267005.1 Balneolales bacterium | reverse complement strand
TGTGAAAGTTGGCCGTGCTCTGCGTTGAATTTAAAAATACCTGATTAACGTACCACTGTACGTTTTATGCAAATTTTTAATCCCGAAAGCTTCGGGACACGACAAATTTTCTTGGTGATTAATCCGGGTTTAATGCCGTTCCGGTTAAAGTCAAAAATTTCGGAACATTTTCGGTAAGGGCATTTGTTGTTATAAAAGTGGCTGGTCCAGAAGTTCAACCAAATAAAAAAAGCTAAATCGGATTGTGGCCGATTTAGCTTCAGTAGAAATTATTTTTTAATCTTATTTATGAATTCTTCAATACTTCGTCTTCCTCGCCTATTCCACTCATCATAGAAGAGGCCACACCTGGCTGATCGGTATTTTCAGCACGGAATATTCCGATGATATGTACAAAAACAAAAGCCAGGATACAAAACATAACCCCTTGATGGATGGTTAGTAAAACCTCGTGGAAGCTGTGCGATATCCCTAAGTCGCCTCCAAATTTCATTGAAAGTCCGGTTAAAGCCATTACTAAAATACCAGCATATAATGTCAGATAAAGTATGTTAACTAATGGTTTATGTTTATTTACTCCTGGTTGGAATGATTTTTTAGCCATTTTGAAGACACGGTTATCGCCCGCAAAAAATAATATGATGCGAAAAATAATCAGGATGGCTAACGAATATCCTAAAATAAAGTGAATATTCATGACAGCGCCGTTAACGGCAAATCCAAACACCCGGGCGACTTGCTTTGGAATAGTCAATCCGTGCTGTGAAGCCATGTGCATGGCATTTGCCACAACATCATGCGGATCTAAAACCGTCATATGCGAAATACCTGTTAATAAAAGTCCTGTTATTGCTATTGCGGCCAGCCAATGATATGCAACCATGGCTTTCGACCATTTTTTTTGCTTGTGGATTTGTGTCTCCATGTAATAAGTAATTGGTTAGATGGTTCGGTTAGTAGTTTACTGTAGTGTATTTAAAAATGTCTGTAGAATAATTAGAAACAATAAAATGGCAATGAAAGTATTTCGGTCGAAAATATTTTTCGGATTTTTACAATGCTGTAGTATTCATTCACAGTAATATGACAATTGTAATCCAGGTTTCATTCCGATACATCATGAAATATTTAGTATTTAATGATATTTAAAATCAATCTATGTTATGGTTTTGTTATGATTTTGATGAGATATAATTATCGATAATCGTTACTTAATTATTTGCAGGATTCCATAGGACGTAGTATTGTTTTAGTTGCTGAGTGGCTTTACGGGTATTTCCGGATTTTATGGCTTGAAGAATGGAATCATCCAAAACAGGAATTTGATCAATCAGATTGGATTCGTTGAGGCGTGAACGGGAAATACGTAGTTTATTGGTCAGTGTTTGCCATAATTCCATCATCCGTTCATTATCATAAGCCTCGAGAATGATTTTGTGGAAGTGCTCATCATCCGTCATAACTTGAGTCTCGTTGCCACTCGGTAACCGGTCATTAATCTCATCAAGTCGATAAACGGTTTCTTGAATAGTTGTTAACCCATCAGTAAGAGCCTGAATCTCCATAGCTTCCCTGATTTGATTGATCTCTTTGATTTCTTTTGCCTCAAGCAAAATAACAGTGGTGCCACTGTGAGTTTTGTGTCTCAGATATCCCTGAGATTCCAGTGAACGTAAGGCTTCTCGCACTGGCGCCTGACTCGTACCAAACTCTTTGGCAATGGCTAGTTCTTTTAAACGATCCCCTGGTTTGAGCTCACCTTCAAAAATACGGTTTAAGATAATTTCACTGATCTGTTCTTTTAGGGAAGTGCGGTTTATTGCCGTTTTATTCATATGTAGTATTTAGTTACCGATTATCGATAATTATATAAATTATCTAATAAATGTCAATGGAAAATATTGTACGATCAATAATCAGGTATTTTTATTACTGAAAATAGCTGAGTTCAAGACAAGGTAACTGATCAAGATTTCGGACGATAGAAAGTTGACAGTGATTGGCGGCTAAATTGATATTTATTAATAATATATATCCCTGGAACCTGTTTCGATGTGTCTTTTCAATCTTCTTATTAATGTAGAGCAAAGTAACCGGACAAGCTCTGTCGTCAGTGGACGGTAGTCCGACATCATATTCTTTTGAGGGAATCCGGTCCCTTTTACATTATTATATGTTCTCACTCAGATCTGTCCAAAACGTTAATAAAAAAGCTATTGCATTGCCCAACTATTTTGGGCTTTTCATGGTAACGTGAATAATTCGGGTGGGCGTTTTTAGCCTTTCTTAGATGGACCCCACCATTTAGGTGGAGCCCATCAACAAATGTTCATCATGATGTCACTTACGTTATCGATTTTTAAACGGAATTGTCCCAAATTTTAAATCCAAATGTTGGAACTATCATCGATGGGCTCCACTCCATGCTTTTCCGGAGTGGGGTCCATCTACCTAACCTCTTTGTCAAACCGGATCTGAGAACGCTATTGGCTTTTGTACCGTCATGAGTAAAAAAATATTCCCAAACGATTTTAGGGTGTTTTATTTCATTGGGGGATTGATCGTTCAAATAATAAATAATCTGTCCTAAATAAACCGATTAAGCATTATTTCTTAATCTCAAAAACGTTTTGGACAGCTATGATTTATACATATTATTATTTCGAACTCATGTTAAATAGCTTATTAATGATTTCCCTACTATCCGGAATGGAGGATGATCAAATCAAAAGTGAAAAAGTCTTTTAGATGTATGGCTGGTATATAGCTTAACGTGAGGTTCGTTTAAGATGTTGGATTAGCTCTCTCAAACTTTATACTAAATCGTCCAAAATGCGAATTCTGCAAATTATTAATGATTTAGATCTTGAAATTTGAATTAAAG
>DATFMK010000291.1:0-6973 GCA_035267005.1 Balneolales bacterium | reverse complement strand
AAGACCTTGAAAGAATCCATGAATATACCGGTTTTTCACGATGATCAACATGGGACGGCTATTATAAGTGGCGCCGCTTTGTTGAATGCTATTGAGGTGGCCGGAAAAGATATTTCGAAAGTTAAGATTGTTGTGAATGGGGCAGGTGCGGCAGCGATAGCGTGTACAAGGCTTTATATCAGCATGGGGGCAAAACCGGAAAATATTCTGATGTGCGATTCCAAAGGAGTTATCTATGAAGGTCGCAAGGAGGGGATGAATGAGTATAAAGAAGAATTCGCTCAGGAAACCAAAGACCGATCGTTAGCTGATGCTCTAAATGGAGCTGATGTATTTGTCGGTTTATCAGTGGCGGATGTCGTGTCCAAGGATATGCTGCGTTCTATGAACAAAAATCCGATTGTATTTGCACTGGCTAATCCCGATCCGGAGATCACATACGAAGATGCTGTTGATGCCCGTAAAGATGTCATTATGGCGACCGGACGCAGTGATTATCCGAATCAGGTTAATAATGTGCTTGGTTTTCCCTTCATTTTCCGTGGTGCACTCGATGTGCGGGCCAAAACAATCAATGAGGAGATGAAAATCGCCGCGGTAAAAGCACTTGCTTCATTGGCGAAAGAACAGGTTCCGGATAATGTAAGAAAAGCATATGGAGGTATCAACCTGGAATTTGGCAGAGAATATATCATTCCCAAGCCCTTCGACACCAGGGTGATAACGAGAGTTGCGCCGGCAGTGGCGAAAGCTGCTGTTGAGTCCGGTGAAGCAAGAGTCTCGATCGACGACTGGGAAGCTTATGTCTTTCAACTCGAAGAACGGATGGGCATTACCCGGGAAATTGTCAGAACAGCCATCATAAAATCGCAGCATAGCGAGAAACGCATTGTCTTTCCTGAAGGAGAAGAAGCCAAGATCCTGCGAGCCGCACAGCACATTGTGGATGAAGATATCGCCAGACCGGTATTGCTTGGTAATCGTTCCAGGATCGAAGATAAAGCCAAAGAGATGAAGATCGATCTGAATGGTATCGAACTCATAGACCCAAATCATTTCGGAAAACGGGAAGGCTATATTGATGAATTGTTCCGATTGCGTCAGCGGAAGGGATTGACCCGTTATCAGGCGGGTAAGTATATGTACCGTCCCAATTATTTAGGTGCCATGATGGTTCATCTGACTGACGCAGATGGACTCGTTTCGGGTTTAACACAATCGTATCCCAATACCATCCGTCCCGCACTACAAGTTATCGGGATGGCAGAAGGAAGAAACCGGGTGGCCGGACTTTACCTGGTCATGACCAAACGGGAAACCTATTTCTTTGCGGATACTACGGTGAATATTCAACCCGATGCTGAAGAACTCGCGGAAATTGCCATCATGACAGCTGAAGTCGTGAAACGTTTTAATCTTGAGCCGCGGGTTGCCATGCTTTCGTTCAGTAATTTTGGCGATACCCGGATTCCACAATCCAATAAGGTTCGTAAAGCGGTTGAAATCGCCAAACAATCAAATCCTGATCTGATTATTGATGGTGAAGTGCAAGCCGATATCGCACTCTCTCCGGATGTCCTGGAACAAGTTTATCCATTCTCCAAACTTAAAAAAGGAGTGAATACGCTTATCTTTCCTGATCTAAATGCCGGTAATATTGCTTACAAACTGATGAGAAAAATTGGCGACGCGAGTTTACTCGGACCCATCCTGATGGGAATGAAAAAGCCTGTTCATGTTCTGCAACAGGGTTGTGAAGTGGACGCTATCGTAAACATGGCTGCCGTTTGTGCCGTTGAAGCCATAGACCGCGAGAAAAATTCCTGATAAAATATTATTTATAATAAATATATAAATTACAATTCGTAGGGACGTAGCATGCTACGTCCCTACCGTTGTTTAACCCGAATTATTCACGTAACCAATAAGAAGTAATACCTACCTTATTGTAAATTAACGTGAGGTTCGCTTAAGTTTATATCTATCTTCTTAATAAAACATAACTGTTAAATTAGATTATTCTGTGACCACCGACAATCGACCACCGACGACAGAGGCTGTGGAAAAATCTATAAATCAAATTTAATGACCTTAAATAATTTAAGTGCTTCGCGTGATTTCGCTTTGCTTATCCACTCTCAATCTCCCGAAAGGATCGGCACAAGTTCTCCCTTTCCCAGATAAATCCGTGACAGGGAGAGAGGCTCTTCAATAAAACTCGAAAACAATTTAAAAAATTTAGGTGCACAGTCGCTTGCATTGTTATTTTTTCACAGCCTCGACAGAGAAACACTCTGATAGTAATTAAAAACATTATTTATGCTGAAGAATCGTATCATCAACGTGAGTTCGAAATCGGAATCATGTTTTATGCATCAAAACAGCTCTCTGTCGTCGATGGTCAGTCGTCCGTCGTCAAGATAGGTCATATTTTCACAGGTCGTATTCTCAATGTAATTATTACCACTCTGCGATTCTTATCCAAACCTCACGTTAACGTATAAAAAATAAACCGGTCCTCGATTTTGAGGACGCTAAAAAAGCTGCGAAATAGGGCCATGCTCACGACTAAATTTTTGGGTTAATAATCCGGGTTTAAAAACTCAGGCTTACTTTTGAAAAACCTTAACGTAATCCACAATCATTTTTTGTGGAAACGTGGTTGTGGAATCCGGGTTACCGGGCCAGGCTCCGCCAACCGCTAAATTGAAGATGATATAGAATTTTTTATTGAAAGGCCACGGATCAGGTTTCAAACTGTCTGGTGTTACCTGATAATACTTTTTCCCATCCATAAACCATTTGATACTTTTGGGTTGCCATTCAACCGAGAAGGTATGAAAAGCATCATGCAGAATACCCTTTTTAAGTTTTATTTTACCCCCTTTGTCGTGGTGTTGATGTGCCCCGAAATGAGCCGTTCCATAATCGGTGGATGGTTGTTTTCCGATCATTTCCATGATATCAATTTCACCACTTTTCGGCCATCCTCCATAAGCGCTGTTTGTCGGCATCAGCCAGAATGCCGGCCACATTCCCTGACCAACGGGCAATTTCATTCGTGCTTCGATTTTCCCATATTTGAAATCCTTTTTAAACTGTGTCTTGATACGCGCCGAAGTATAATGGAACCCTTTATAATTTTCTTTTCGAGCAGTGATAATCAGATCACCATTTTTCTCGGTAACATTTTGAGGGCGTCCGGTATAATATTCTAATTCCTGATTTCCCCATCCATGGTGACCGTTGCCATGTTCAAACGTCCAAATCGTGGTATCCAGTTGGGTTCCGTTAAAATTATCTGCCCAGACCAGATGATATTTATTATTCAATTGGTGTTTTTGGGAACACGCTGTAGCAAGGACAATTAGTAGAATTCCCCAGATGATAGTTATGAAAAGTTTATAATGGTGTTTCATTGGATTAATTTATTCTGATTATAGTTTTGTTTTAGATTAATTCGTTTTGATTTAATTTGGATTACCAGTTTTAGAAGGCTATGCAAAACCGTTCTTTTGCCCCATATCTGCATTTTCGCGACTTCAAAATCCTCACATATGGCTAATATGCTGCGGTTCCGAAGTCGCTCAAGCTTTGATCTTGAATAAAAGCCCTGGTTTTGCAAAGCCTTCATTTATAATAATTACTTAAAAGATTGAACCCGAATTATTTTCGTGAATAATGTGGGCTGAAAAAGCCACCTTTTAGTAAGCTAACCTGACCGGGAAGAGGATAATGAGCATCAGCTGCGTCCAGCACTAACAGCCAGTCATTGTCTTTTCGAATATCAGATGGTGGATCGAACCGTTTGGAATCTTTAGCCTGGAAACTATCCAACTTTATATAGTTACCCACTCTTGGGTTAAACCAATAGGCGTTTACTTTTTTATGATGGAACATCGTAAGATCGACCGTGATATTTTGTCCCTGCGTGAGGTATACCAAGGCGAAACTATTGTCATCAGCTTTGGCGGCACGGGCGGGATCGGTGTCTCGTAAAATATCTCCACTGATCAATTTTTCATCAGGAACCAGTTTGTAGAATGGACGGGATTCAAAAAGTTTACGAAAGTAAGTCATTTGAAACGCTCCCTGTTGATTCATTGCTTGATACCAGGGCGTCCGTGCGTAATTCACAACTTTTCGTCCCGGCTGCCACATCTGCCAGATATTATTATTGCCATAGGTATATCCTAACGCTCCGGCAAGCATCGACCAATAAGCGGCCTGACGCACATCCGCTGCGGTAAACCAACCATTTTCAGGATTCCAGTTTATGGGATGATCTTCGTAATTCGATTCTCCGTCGATCGTAGGTTTGATTGGTTTTCGATAATAATTAGCGATGAGAGTTTGGTAATTAGGCGTATTTAATTCCGCATGACCGGATTGAATCATATTGAAACTGAGCCAGTTTGTATGCTGAAACCAGGTAGCTGAATTGCTCCCACCCTGAGGATGATAGGTCATCAAATGTGCACCATGATCGCCTTCCTTGAGTCCCTTAGCCAGAGCATCAACAATTTTAATTTGGTAGGAATTATCCGGATTTCGATCCCCTCCTAATATCCAGATTATGGGCTTATTTCGGTAACGTTTTCCAAGAAAACGGCCATAAATTTCAGCATTTTTCGGATTGAAGACCACCGGTCCGATGCCCCATTTTTTATTCCATTTATCGCCCCAGGTCGGTAACATCCCAATATATAATCCTAACTGCTCAGCTTTATTGACGATAAAATCGACATTTTTAAAATAAGCCTCATTCGGTTTGGTCGGGTCATCATCAATAAGTGGTTTATCACCATACGCATTGGGGGTGTTGAGTCCGTCAAGTTCCGCTAAAACTACCGCTTGTATTACGGTGAATCCTTTCCGGGCTCTATTCTGGAGATATCGGGTCGCTTGCTGTCGGTTTAGCCGATGGAAAAGCTCCCATGCCGTATCACCCAGCCAAAAGAATGGGGTACCGTCTTTGCGAACCAAATAATGATGGTTACTACTGACCTGTAATGTTTGAGCATCTATTGGTGATGGTTTTGTTAAGCAACTCACCAAAACGAAAAGGGAAAAGATATAAAAACCGGACCTTATTTTACACATCAGAGTGCCTTACCTCCTATATGATTTTTCCAAACCGTTCTTTTGTCCAATCTCTGCATTTTCGCGACTCCAAAATCCTCGAATCCCGAAAGCATTCGGGATGCTGCGGTTTCGAAGTCGCTCAGGCTTTGATCTTGAACAAAAGCCCTGGTTTTGCAAAGCCTTCTTATATATTGGAAACTTTTTATTTAATTGGTAATTAATGATTTAAAACTCTATAATACAAAATATTATATGATACAACCGATAAATTTATAACGTTATTTCATGTCATTATGAAAACACAGGCCTATCTACTGATCATTGGATCATTTGTTTTATTATTAGCGGGTTGTTCAAACAAAAAAGCTTCTACCGCATATGTCGAGACATTAGGGAATGATACACTTACAGTTGAATCGTTTTCCCGTAGCAGTCATGGTTATCGGGGTAAGTTATTGCAAAGAATGCCGGCCACACAGGTTGCATCCTACGATGCCAGCCTTAATAATGATGGTTCGGTCTCAAAAATGAAAATTCAATGGAACACTCCTAAAGATAATCCCAAAGGACCCAAGTCACGTTTTTATTCTGTTGCTTTTAAAGACACGGTTGCGACGGTTGATATGAGTGGCGTTTGGAGAGGAGGGAATGTGGACACCACGTTTAAAATGAGTGTTCCGAAAGGTGCGGTACCTAGTCTTGGTAAATATCCGCCAGCCGTATCCACCTTTCAACAAGTGATTGATCAGGCGCAGGCTCAACATGCTAAAATGCCATATTCCACAAAAATCATTTTCCCGGGATCACATCGTTTGATCTCAGCGGAACTGAGCCATATTTCTCAGGATACATTGGCACTGAAAGGATTATATGGATATTTATATATCGCTAAAGTGAATAATCAGAATAAAATTGTATGGTATTCCGGTAAAAATTCTACCGTAAAAACGATAGCGAAACCCGAACCCAACGTTAATTTGAATGACCTTGCTATGATGTTTGCAAAACGGGATGCCGAAGGTAAAGGCATGCCGATTGCCTCTCCATTGGATTCTGCAAAAGCTACGGTTGACGGAGCTCATCTGAAAATCGTATATAGCCGGCCCTCCGTTCGCGGACGTAAAATATGGGGTGGTTTGGTTCCGTGGAATACAGTCTGGAGAACCGGTGCCAATGCCGCTACTTCTTTTAGTACGGATAAAGACCTGACCGTAGGTGGAACCAAATTACCAGCCGGAAATTACACGTTATATAGCATTTATACGCCCAATTCTGCCAAACTGATTATAAACAGTCAAACCGGACAGTGGGGAACGGTTTATCATAAAGATCAGGATTTTGCACGAATCCCAATGAAGAGGAGCGAAATCGTGCCAAAACAGAAATTCTTAATTTCGATTGATTCCACCCAAAATGGCGGTATGCTGCAACTTTCGTGGGATCAATATCGATATGAAGTGCCTTTTCAGGTTAAATGATGAGATCCCATTTTACTGATTGGATTTACGTTTAATCGATATGATCCATTAACCCGGATTATTCATCAAGAAATTTTGTTGTGACCAAGGCGAATTTAAAAATGTGCATGAAACGTACATGGGTACATTGATTAAGCATTTTAAATTCAACGCCGTGCACGGCCAAATTTCGCAGCTCTTATTAGACTCCTCAAATTTGAGGAAAACTTTATTTTTTACAAGCGATTGTTTTCTTTTCAATATGATGTGTATTCACTCTTGTAGCTTATGTGAATAATTCGGGTTATTGCGCCAAGTTAAGCCCATGAAAGGGGGATTAACGATTATGTTCTTTGAAACCTTTCGCAGGAAGCCTTCAGGTACCCAATCCTGTCCGGTAAAGCCTAACCAGTTGCCGGAACCGAGTCTTG
>DATFMK010000290.1:0-4824 GCA_035267005.1 Balneolales bacterium | reverse complement strand
CCTTGGAAATACATTTTCCATTAATGATGCCGCCAATTCGCAAATTATCATCACTAATGATGTCTCCCTGTATATTCGTATCCTTATTCAGATAAGTAATATTCAAGGTATGATCGGTCGCTAATGGGCTGACTTTATTTTTCCTTTTCATATATACTCACTTTACTATTTGATTATATTAACTTTACAAATAATATAACATCCTGTTATATATTATAGGATGACAACAACCCTATATTTATTAGAGCAAAATCAATTAATTAATTTAATGAGGCAGGATAGGAAACTGTACCTATAGCCAAACTCCATAAACCACCCAACCTGCACCTCTTCGCAAACACGCTACAAATCAACAATTTGCTAAAGTAAGTATTTGCGCTGAGTAATCCTAACAATGGTAAGTTTACATATCGTCATCAAAAGTTGATACCACTGTCTGATAATTTCCAATATCAATTCCAACGGCTGTAGAACGATCGCCACCATTCAGATGCAAAGAATTATAACAATATCCCTTACTTGCAAGAGTTTGCGGATCATCGACAACTTCCATATCCAGAATACCATCAAACTCGTCTTTGAAGCAATCAATAATTTCCGAATACAGGGCGCCGCCACCTGTTAAGTATAATTTTTGTGATTTTTCAAAATCCGCGTCCGAATATGCTTTACGTAATGCCGGAGAGATAATATCCTTATAATAATTGGTGAGAACTTCTTTTCTTAAAGGCTTTAAATCAAGTTTTCTTCGATTTAGGATCATGAATCCATTACGCAATCCGGCATCGAGCTGATGCTCTGTTTTTAATCCCAGATAATTATTTTTATTAAGCTCTTTGATTAAATTATTTAGTGCATACCGAATGCCATTTACACTTATGGCCGTTCTTTGAATGATTCCCTTTTCAGTAGAAAGAACTGTTTCAAAAGTTCCATAACCTAAACTGGCTACGAAAAAATTCCCTTTTGCCTGTTGATCACCCTTTCGAAGCCCAATGATGCTACCTGCAATCTCGGGCAATACATCAACTTTATTGACTCGTACCGTTAATTGCCTTTTTCCACCACCGCTGAAGGTAGAAGTGTCATAATTAATGATATGCTCATTTGATAACAGATCTACAGCCTGATTCCTAAACAACTGGTAGGTCGAAAATGGGAACCCTGTAGTCAGTGTGATAGGTTCGTTTTTATCATTATAACTTAATAGCAAACCTGCTTTGGAGAGTAATCTGTAATCCAGATCATCCGGTGAACTATTCACATTTTTATGCGGCGATATCCCTTCGGTAAGCGCTAAATCACCTAACAAATACCCTTCCTTTTCATGGATTACTTTTAGTCCATTAATCAGATTTTCTGAAACATTTGATAATTCACTATTATGCGTCTCAATGACACTTGGAAATATGACAGATTTAATCATTTTATCTATTTTAAATTTGAAAGAAACCCCAGTAATTCAAAAACTATTATATAAAAATGGATATTGGTTATCAATCAAAAATCATTCTTGTTATCTGTAATAAATCCTATTATTACAATATTTAACATTATTTTTTCCAGCACACCAATACCCAAACCTTATCTCTTAATTAAACTAGTGTTTATGCATAATCTTAGTTTAATCATAAGATAATATCTGTAGAATTTCGTTATCACAACTATACTAAATAATACAGATTTACCCATCCAATTATTGTGTAATTAAATAAATATTTCCTTATTTACATTAAAGAAACATCCAAAATATTATTTAATTACATATAGTTACATAAAGACATAAGCGAAAACAATTCTTTTTATTACGCTTATACCATTTTATTAAATATTTTATGTAACTTATTTAAGCAGAACGTGGACTTAATATAAATAGCCCTTTAAATATAAACAACACCGAATAAATGTATTTATATAAACATCAATAAATAAATCAAAAAACGATTTTTCACATTTAATTTAAATACCATTCTGAAATTCATTATTTAGAAGGCTTAGCAAAACCAGGTATTGGGCAAAAGAACAGTTTTGCAGAGGTTTCTATTTAATGAGTTACTTATTTGTCATTAACTTTAACATTTCGTTATGTCATCTTTCAGAAAAGTGTTTTTCTTACATTCGCGGAAACGAAATTATATTCTTCTTTTTGTAATATCACTATCCTTTATTTTTACCTCAGGTGTTACTCTTGACGCTCAGCCCTTATATCATCCTGGGATAACAGATACCGTTAGGCTTAACACACACTGGTTTGCTAAAAAGGCCGATCAGATTTCTCTTGATGGCACGCAATTGACCAACAAAAAATTTAAGCCAGACCATTGGTTACCTGCTGTTGTACCCGGCACTATTTTAACGACCTTACTGTATAATCATTATTATTCTAATCCAAATATTGGGTTTAATAACAAGAAGATACCGGATATTGCCACTATCGGAAATCAATTCTATACCTATTGGTATTATACCACATTCAGATCTCCTGTAAAGGGTTCTGATAAACATATCTGGCTGCATTTCAGGGGTATAAATTATTCCGCCCAGGTATTTCTTAATGGAAAGCGGATAAACAAAGATATTCATCATGGTATGTTTCTTCGTGAACAATATGATATAACTCATTATTTAAGGAAAGATACCCTCAATCAGCTGGCCGTTTTGGTCTCCCCTCCCAATCCGCCGGGTGTGGCAAATGGCGGACAAGCGGGAAATGGGATTATCGGGAAAAGTGTAACCAATCAGTATGTTGCCGGATGGGATTGGATTGCACCGGTTCATGATCGAAATACCGGGATTTGGGATAAGGTTTTTCTAACGAGAACCGGACCCGTTCAAATACGATCACCTTTTGTGAGACCTGTTGTTCCTGGTGTTCGTCAATCTGGAATCCAACAAGCACCAGCTTATTTAAAAACATCTCTGAGGATTTATAATGCTGATAAAGAATCCCATTATGGAATCATTCAGGTCAAAGTTGATGACGTTTTAGTAACTCAAAGTTATCATATTGCATCCCATCAAATCAAAACAATTAAATTACCAAAGCTGAAAATTGAACACCCTAAGTTGTGGTGGCCAAACGGACTGGGAAAACATCCCTTATATCCGGTTCTTTTTACAGTTAAAACTTCCCGTTCAAAAATTTCAGATTTTGCCACAGTACAAACCGGAATCCGTCAAATCACATATCACAAAGATCCGGTTTTAAAGGGACAGATATTTAAAGTGAATGGACAACCTGTTTTTATTCGTGGCGGTAATTGGATTGCAAGCGACTGGATGCTCAGGTTATCGAAAGATCGATATGATGCGGAAATTCATTATATGGCTGATATGCATCTCAATATGATACGTGTTTGGGGTGGTGGAATTACTGAACGTCCCGATTTTTATAACGCTTGCGACAGAAACGGCATACTGGTCATGCAGGATTTGTGGATTACCGGCGATGCCGATGGAGCCTGGCACGATCCCAAGAAAAAAGATTCCAAAGAACGTCGCCGTTTTTATCCGGATAATCACTCCCTGTTTTTAAAATCCGCTGTCGACCAAATCAAAATGCTGAGAAATCATCCGAGTTTGTGTTTTTGGTCGGGTGGGAATGAAATCGCTCCGGTTCCGGATATTAACCGGGCATTGGCCAAACACATTATGCCTAAATTCGATCCGGATCGTTTGTATGTATCTCATTCCACTGCTCAGAAACTATATACTCATTCCGCAAAAGTACGAGCTGATGGTCCGTATAATATCCAGGTTCCGGATTCTTTTTTTACCCGTCGATCCCGGCCCTTCAATCCGGAAGTTGGTTCGGTGGGTTTGCCTGTAGCTTCCACATTACATCGTATCTTTCCCAATAATGACAGTATTCCAAATGGAAGAGGTTTTGTGCCCGCAGTTTGGCGATATCATAAATATTTACCGTATACCGGCAGAAATGGTAAAGATTATATACGTCAATATGGGACAATCCATAATGTTGATACGTATGCACGTTACGCACAGTTAGTGAATTACAACCAATATCGTGCCTTGTTCGAAGGCTGGAACGCACATATGTGGAAATGGTATTCCGGCGTGTTAATTTGGAAACTGCAAAATCCCTGGACAGCCCTACGCGGACAATTTTATGACTGGTTTCTGCATCCCAATGGCTGTATGTATGGATTGATGCATGGTGCGGAACCTATCCACATACAATATGATCCCGTTTCTAAAGAAGTACAAGTAATTAATAATAAATTCAGGAATTTTCCGGGTGCACATGTTTCCGCGACTTGGTATAATATAAAGGGAAAGGCCATTCATGCCGGATCCCAAATCATAAATATACCGGCTAATAAGGAACAAGGTATATTTTCTTTAAAACAGCCGAATGTGACTGATAATGTTTATTTTCTGAATCTTATTTTAAAAGATCGAAAGGGGGATGTGCTTTCAAGGAATTTTTACTGGCTTCATAAACAGGGTACCGATTACCAGGGTCTTCACAAACTTAGGGATGCCCGTATTCAGGCTATAGCAAAGATCAGCCGTTCCAAAGAAACCACATTATTTTCGGTTACTCTGTCGAATGAAGAAAAGCGAAATCATGGTCCGGTAGCTTTTTGGATACGCTTAAAGTTAAAAAATCCCAAAACAGGTTCTTTGATTGCGCCGGTTTTTTATTCTGATAATTATATCAGCCTGACACCTGGCGAAAGACGTACCATTCATATCAGGATAAATAATCGTGATATGATGAAAAACCACCTACCCGATCTTGAATTATCGGGCTGGAATGTGAAAAAAATGAAAATATCCATCAAGAGATAACAACGATAA
>DATFMK010000289.1:0-10294 GCA_035267005.1 Balneolales bacterium | reverse complement strand
AGAGGAACCCGCCGGTATTCTCTCTCATGTTGTACGCAATGATTCGATCGAACAGGCTTATATGTTGAGGATGGCGAACTCATTCAATCCCAATTATGATGGCAATGAGTTATACATTAAAATGGACGGCCACAAACTTTATCAGTATGCGCTTCGTCATGTGCCCGGCGTCGTGAAAGAAAGCATTGAAAAGGCCGGATTGGACATAACGGATATCAGCAAAATTCTTATACATCAGGCCAATGCAAAAATGGACGAAGCCATTATAAAACGGACATTTGGCCTTTACAACATCAAACCGGCTGATATACCGGAAGGCGTTATGCCAATGACCATTTCTTGGCTGGGGAACAGTTCCGTCGCAACCGTCCCCACTCTCCTCGACCTTATTGAAAAAGGGAAATTAGAGAATCATACTTTGAATAGTTCCGATTATATTATTATGGCTTCAGTCGGAGCCGGTATGAATATTAATTCGGTCGTTTACAAAGTGCCCTGATTTTATCCAATTATTGTTTTTTGTAACCCTGAGGAACCTGAAAAACAGACTCATCCAGACTAACTGGTTTTAATTCCAGAACTTCGGTATAAAAATGAATATCCGGACCGGTCTCTTTGGGTTGAGATAATTCTTTTTTGACTGCTTTTTTTGCCAAGCGGCCAAATAGACCTCTGACGCTTTTGGGTTTCTTTTTCTTCTCTTCCTTCTTTGCTTCTTGTTTTTGAGGAGCGATTACGAAAAAGCTGCCATCTACTACAACAGGATATCCCTGTATTTTATTCATCTGGGAAAAATCAGCATTTTTTAAATCACTCCGATCTCCGTTATCATTCTCCGATTGTTTCATCTTGTTAAACAACGAAATCCACTCCATTCCCAAAAGTTGTTTCTGCTGATCCGTGAACTCAAATCCTAATTTTTTCATGTACAATTGATTGAAAGCGGCTTCATCACTTTGTGCTTTTTTGATGTTCCCATTGACCGGTGTCGTCCATACATTCGTAAATAAACTATCAGTTGAAGTTTCCTTCGTCTTCACATTTTGCCACTCTGTGAGCCACATAATTGTATATCGATTACAATTAAAACCGTTTATATTTTTTGAGTCATTCGTCTTTTCAACTTTAAATTCATGACGCACTAATTTAACATCACTTTCTTCCTTTTGGTCCTGTTGTCCCTGATCTTCGGTTTTTTCAGATTGATTCGAAGCCTGATCCCCATTCGGTTCATCAACACTCATACTATCTGCCGTATATTTCTCAATGGGAATAACACTATATTCTTTTTTCTTATGATTCATTTTGTAAATTAGCATGTTATCCAAATCTGTAATCTCTCCTTCGCTCCCTGATTTCAGAAAAACCTTAGCAAGTACATTATTAACGATACCATGCCCTTTTGCCTCTGTATCCTTATCTTCTCGTTCTTTCGTACCATCAATTTTAGTGGTATTGATCGTTGTTAATTCACCCAGATTCTTAAACGTAACTTCTGTTTTGACTTTTTTTATAGATTGACCCCAACCGCTCACCACTGTAATCAACAAAATAGATACTGCTAACAGACTTTTCCTTAACATAACCATTCTCCTTACTTAAACCTTTGCTAAGCAATTTTATATTTAAGTGATATTCCCCTACTCAGGTATGTCTTAAATATATGGAGAAGCACATTTTTTAACCTCATCTTGAGATTATAATCTATTAATAATTAAGAGCTTATAATATAATTTTTAACAATATACTAACTCAAATTGTGTAGAGAGACGGGCTGTACAGTCAGCTACTTATAATAATTATACCTGATATGACTATTATGTAATATTTTACATCTATCTGTATTATATTTATTAATATAAGAAGGTTTTGCAAAACCAGGACTTTTTTCAAGATCAAAGCATGAGCGACCTCGAAACCGCAGTATATTTATCATATTCGATGATTTCGAAGTCGTGAAAATGCAGATATTGGGCAAAAGAATGGTTTTGCATAGCCTTCTATGACTTTAAATTACTTTTAAAGATCCTTATTGAACAGAGGTGGTATTTTATTCCATGGTTACTGATAATTTTATTTGAGTAATTACAATCAAATGATAATCACCAAGTTTTTAAAAAGGCAATATTCAGCAAGTTCAACACAAATTTAACGCCTCATAAAACACAAAGAGAGAGTCTTTCAAGTGTATCATAATAAATCAAAATTAATAATATTAACTCTTTCGTTCTTTTTCTATGGGATTAGCTGTCAAAATTCAGACAGTGATAACTCTAAAGATCAAAAGATTCAAATTCAGAATGATGTTAAAAATGCATTCCGTTTGGAAGAACAGCTTTGGACGAATAAATCCCAATTCAAAACCCGTCAGCAAGTCTACCACCATTATCGGCAAGGTTTTAGTGATGAATTGGCGGAAAGCCTGACTTCCTACTCCTGGACGGATGGTGAATTACGTGCCACAGAAAAAACGATGGAGGTCCCGGATACCATTTTTATTCTCTCTCTTTCAAAAGACTACGCGGAAGTATATTTCGTCATTCCGTCCGATCTACGTAACATTTGGCAGTTAAAAAAATATTCCATCAATTATCTGCGCAATGAGAATGACAAATGGATCATTTACGAATCCAAAGAATCCGATTCGATTCCGACATCAATTTCCAATTGATTATTGTATTCCTCACCTGATCCTGTGAATAATTTGTCCCAACATATATGGTGTGACCAGTGTAATCCCATTTTTGCTAACGTAAAACCGCTCACGGTCGATTAGAGCATCCTCACCTATGACCGTTCCATCATCTATCTTACACTCTTTATCAATAACGGCATTTGATATCCGGCAATATTTTCCAATGTCGACATTAGGCAAAATGACAGATTTCCTGATTGTTGAATAACTTTCAACCCGAACATTTGTGAAAAGTAATGATTTTTCTATCCCTGCCCCGGATATAATTGAGCCTTCGGAAATCATAGAGTCAATCGCCATCCCACGCCGGCCATCCTGATTAAATAGAAACTTTGCAGGTGGATATTGTTTTAAAGTTGTTCGTATGGGCCATTCACTATCATATAAATTCAGTTCAGGAGTAACGGATGTTAGCTCCATATTGGCTTCCCAAAAGGAATCAACGGTGCCGACATCCCGCCAGTAATTTTTTGCCCCGTATCCTTCAAAAGGATAGGCCCGAACAACGCTTTTATTTAAGATAGCCGATGGAATAATATCCCGTCCAAAATCATGAGTGGAAGAATGATTGTCCGCATCCTGTATTAACTGTTTAAACAAAAAAGAAGGTTTAAAGACGTAAATCCCCATGGACGCCAAAACGCGGTCAGGTTTGCCCGGTATTGGGGTTGGATGATCCGGTTTCTCTTTGAATTCGGTGACATTCAGATCATCGTCGACAGTCATTATCCCAAAATTATTGGCCTTTTCTATCGGTATTTCAATACAGCTTATGGTGACATCTGCATCTCTGCTGATATGAAAGGCAATCATCGGACCATAATCCATCTTATAGATATGGTCTCCGGCTAATATGATTACATTTTCCGGATTATAACGTCGGATAATGTCAATATTTTGATAGATAGCATCGGCTGTTCCACTGTACCATTTTTCCTCGATTCGTTGCTGAGCCGGTAAAAATTCAATAAAACCACCAAAATCGGAATGAAGTGATGCCCACCCTTTCATGATATGACGTATAAGCGATTGCGATTTGTATTGGGTCAGAATACCAATGTGATTGATACCGGAATTAATACAATTAGAAAGAGTGAAATCTATAATTCGGAATTTCCCCCCAAACGGAACTGCAGGTTTAACACGCCATCTCGTCAAATCGTTAAGCCGGGTCCCGCGTCCGCCTGCTAATACAAGTGCCATGGTTAATTTGGTGTGCAGACTGATATTTCTTTGGAAGAAAATAGAATCCATCATTTAATACTATCGACTTTTCACATCTGAAATTGATTTTCCGGAATGCTTTAGACAGGAAATAAAATTATTTAATCAATTTCAGAAATATTTGATTGGATTATGTCATTCCCAATAAATGCGGAATAATATGGTAATACAAAGCTATTATTTTTTTAAGAAAGATACCTTTTATAAAATCATAATATTATTTGTGTTAAATGAGGAAATGATTATGACACTAACGATTTAATTTTGATATTCCCTTAAATTCTGATACTATCATTCTTTATTCATTGCTGAACACGAATTTTTTAAATGGATGTATTCCATAAATAGAAAAAACTCATTTTCCGGGAAAGCAAGCGGTCTGTTTGCTCTTTTTATAGTACTTCTTTACAGTGTTATAATTGTTAAGGATGCCAGTATAGGCGAACGGCTTATCATCATGCGTTTTTGGGAATTGTTTCTCAGCGGTCTCTTTGCTGTTATTCATCCTTATTTTTTATATCCCGACGAGAATCTATCATTAATACAGGCATTAAATCCAACTTCAGGAAAACTTTTTAGATATCAATTAAAGAAACAGAAAAGCTTTTTATCTGGAGTCATACTCGTATTCCTTGTTGTCGTTTTTATAGATCCTGCACAATGGGATAAATCCTTACTAATAAAAAGTGAATATGCTCTGAACAGCATTTTATTTATAATCGGACTATTTACTTATTCCTATAGGAAGTATGTGGCTATTGGTAAGGAATCACAGGAATATCAGGAAGGATTAAAGGGAGAAAAATTACGGGAATTCGGTAAAGAGACAGGTCAGTTATCGATTTCACTCGGATCATTGCCAACGATGCAATCGACTATATTCGTTGGTGCCGTTGGTATGTTAGCTGTCGTTTTAGGCGCTTATCTCTCACAATATTTCCATATGGATATGGAATGGATTCCGGGATTCCTCTTATTAATACTCGGAGTCGTCCCTTTTCGGAAAATCGTGGAACACTTTGATCGGTACTTTTATCAAACGAATGCTTTTTACTCGGAATATTTTATTTCATCCATAGTAGATAAAACAGGCACAGAATCCAATTATTCTTACGATGCTATTTATTGGATTCCAAAACGCTGGCGCTCTTCAGCATGGGCTGGAATCCGTCAGGTTGATCGTGCCTATCCTATGGGTCGCTTTATTATTCTCGGACATTTACTGTTGTGGATTCTCTTTTATCATGGTACTTCCGCTGTAATCCGCGATGGATATCTCATGCTTTTCATTCTTTTTCATAACAGCACCCTATACTTTCTCACAACTGATAAATTTGGGAGTTCTGCCTGGAATCATTATATCCAAAGTCCTGCAAATTGGATGATGACCCGTTTTTTTATTCAACTTCGCTGGGCTCTTCCATTGGCTTTGAGCCTTTCTGTAATTGCCATATTCTCTTCCCATTTTTCGATAATGTCCGTCATCTTTTGGGTGATAGTATATTTTATCACCAATCTGATCTTCAGTTTTCTATTTACCTTTTTACATGAATATCGTTATCAAAAAAGTTATGAATGAATTACAACCACTTGATCTTACTAATATCTCGAAACGATATCATATGGGTCAGTACGTAATTGAAAATCTTACGTATCATTTTGAACCAAACTCAGCTACCGGACTTGTGGGACCCAACGGTTCTGGTAAAACAACATTGATGCGTTTACTCTCCACAGCCGCATATCCCACTCAGGGAACAATAACCTACGGCTCTCTAAACATTCATGAACATCCTCATCAATACCTGGAACAGGTTGGTGTAGTATCTGATGAGCCTGAATTACCTCAGTACCTGACTGCCGTTGAATTACTTGAGTGGATTTGTCGATCACGCAATCTTTGGGATACAACCTCCGTTCAGAAAATAAGCGAATTACTGGACAGACTTTCGCTTGATGAACGACGGAATAATCTAATCGGTACGTATTCAAGCGGAATGATGAAAAAAACACAACTGGCAGCCGCTTTAATCATCCAACCTGAAATCTTAATTCTGGATGAGCCACTTCGTGGTCTGGATTTACAAACACGTGAGACAACCATGCAAATACTCACAGAATTTAAAAACGCGGGTATCCTTATATTATCCAGCCACATGAAAGAATCGCTGGAATCATTATGTGATCAGTACCTCACCTTCCCCTTGAAATATAGTGAAGCCACTACATCGTAATGAAAGCAGTTATGATTCGGATTGAACATAAACGGAATATGTTGTTTTTATCTGTTAGATAACAATTACATTTTTTGTACTAATACTACATCTATATCCTACTGATAATATTAAGTTTTACGATGTTATATTTCCCTAATTTGCATGAATTTTCATAACATTTATTATAACGATGATTTGTTATTTGCTTTGATTTTTCAAAAAAAACTCTATTATACAGAAGTTCATATTTGAACTTTTAATTTTACAATTTTATTTGTCATCACGAATTTGTAAAAGATAAAAAACGTTTTTATATGATTATGTCAGGATGATTGAAATTAGCAAGGGCTGAATTTGATGGAATTTACTTGTAAGCGATTTCTTATGATATATATCATGTATAAGTCCGCTATTTTCAACTGATTCCTGTAGTATAAATAACCCTATGAAGTGAAAAAGGTATAACTCCATGAATAAATCTGATCAGAACAATAGCCCCATACCCGGAGCGAGTAGTGAAGGGAGTATGACATTTCTAATACTTATTAGTGCTGTCGCGGCTATCGGAGGTTTATTATTCGGTTTTGATACAGCCGTCATCTCCGGAGCCAACGCATATATTAAGACTCAATTTCAGCTTTCAGCGTTTATGGAAGGCTTTTTTGTTAGCTCGGTACTAATTGGTTGTGCGATGGGTGCTCTTGTAGCCGGAACTTTGAGCGACCGATTCGGTCGAAAGAAAACAATGATTGTAACTGCCGTCTTATTCACTATTGGTGGACTTGGTCAGGCTATCGCCCCGGAATTAGTTACCATGACGATATTTCGTATTTTGTGTGGAATGGGTATTGGAATGGCTTCGATGCTTTCCCCAATGTATATTGCCGAAGTCTCACCACCCGGTATTCGCGGTCGTTTGGTTTCTCTTCAACAGCTAGCCATTGTCTCGGGTATTTTAATAGCTTATTTGTCTAATTCACTCATTGCCCATACCGCATTAGTCAATGCCCTAAAATGGCGTTGGATGCTCGGTGCTGAGGTTGTGCCTGCTGTTATTTACTTTATTCTTCTGTTTTTTGTACCTGAAAGTCCCCGCTGGCTTACCCAATCAGGAGACAGTGATCAAGCCTTCAATATCCTCTCTCGCATTGCTGGTGATAAAGTAGCTACAAACGAAATGACTGAGATTAAGAAATCTCTTAAACAAGAAAAAGGTAAATTCAGTGAGTTGTTTCGACCTGGTATCCGGACAGCATTAATTGTTGGAGTTTCATTAGCTATTCTTCAGCAATTTGTCGGTATCAACACCGTAATTTACTACGCTCCAATTATTTTCAAGAAAACCGGATTTGGAGCAGCTTCTGCTCTCGGTGCCACCGTCTGGGTTGGAGCAATCAACTTTTTATTTACATTAGTTGCCATTTGGCTTATTGACAAAATCGGTCGTAAATCACTACTGGTATACGGTGGAATAGGAATGGGCGTATCACTTTTTATGATAGGCTTATTATTTAAGCTGCAAGCATTTAACGGTCCATGGATTCTAATCTTCATTCTTTCATATATCGCAAGTTTTGCGGCTTCCTTTGGTCCGGTGGTCTGGGTACTCATCTCAGAAATTTACCCAAACAAAGTGCGTGGACGAGCAGCATCCATTGCAACCATGTCTAACTGGGTTTCCAATTTCATCGTTACCTTACTCTTCCCTGTAATGCTCGATGGATTAGGAGAACCAATTAGTTTCTGGATATTCTGTGCATGGTGTGTCATTTCCTTGGTTTTCGTAATTGCCGTTGTTCCTGAAACAAAAGGTAAATCACTCGAGGAAATCGAAGAATCATGGATGGGATTGCAACCCGAAGAAGTGTGATAATCTCACAAACCGTTTAAAACGCATTATTTATTCTTTATTGATTGAAGGATGCCATTATGAGAATATGGCATCCTTTTTTTAAAGGCCGTTTAATTCCAATCTGTTTTAGCGTTTCTGAACACGTCCTTTTGATAAAAGAAGAGTGAAGTAACTGTTTATTTTATTTCACAATATCACATATTTATAATTTACATCTATTGTTTATGGTATAAAAATAGATTACTTTAGTATCATGACAGACGAGTCAAGAGATACAAATCATTTTTTATCAATTGTAATCGATCTGTCATAAGTAGTAAAAAAATCAATAAAGAATAAGTTATAACAATGGCAGATCGTGAATTAGGAACCGTTAAATGGTTCAACGAAGAAAAGGGATATGGTTTCATTTCCCGTGATGAAGGTGATGATATTTTTGTTCATTACAGCGAGATTCAAGCAAATGGCTTTAGGAAATTAGACGAAGGACAACGCGTTGAGTTTACTGTAGGTCAAGGTCAAAAGGGATTACAAGCTCAAGAAGTAATTGTTGTAAGTTGATATTCTTACATCATCACAATGTATCAGGCACCGGGTAATTAACCTGGTGCTTTTTTTTTGAAAAAAACTTGGTGCCCTAATCAGGATTATTCAACAAGAAATATTATCATCCTCATAACTAAGGATTAATATTATTTCCTAAATACTATTATTAAAGATAATTAATTAATTGTTTTTAAGGTATTCGTGAATAATCCAGGTTAATTTGGCAAATGTTCTCATTCAAAATCTTATTTTCATGAAACGGCGAATTGTGGATTTTCATAAAGATGAAGAAGGAGATTGGGTTGCTGATCTTGAATGTGGACATACGCAGCATGTCCGTCATAATCCTCCCTGGATGATGCGGCCCTGGGTTACTACTCCCGCTGGCAGAGCCCAATACATCGGACATCATTTGGATTGTAAAGAGTGCGATATTCCTAAGAAAGATGATATTTAAGTGTTGTTGAGTCTCACATAATACTCAATAGATTATAATTTTAAATCTAATAATATCATAAGGTTAATTCTCATTAATGATTTTATAATTGCTCTCTGCACATCATAAATTGTACTGTATAACTAGCAGTTTATTGATGCAAATACGCAGGAGAGCGCACCATGATCAAGAGAATTCGTTTAGGATATATTACGATTTTAATAACCATTCTTGTGGCGGGCTGCACCACAACCGGATCATTCGTTTCCACAAACCGAACAGATGTAGAACTGTCCGAAGCCAATTATAAAATAGTGGCCACTAATATTCACGGGATGTCTGAGGCAGCCTATCTTTTGGGTTTCAGCTATTCTTATGGCGGTTTCAGCACCAATACCATCGCTGTAGGACGAGTTGACGGAACCGGCCTTTTATATCAAGAGGCTCTTGAAAATCTGTGGAAGAACTATGAAGATAAGTATGGTAAAATTGACGGAGGTAAACTTGCCCTTGTTAATGTTCGTTACGATAACGACATCTTAAACCTTCTTTTATACACATCCGTAAAAGTATACGTGCGAGCGGATGTTATTGAATTTACACGTTAAATGAGTAGTACAATTGATAGATTTATAGCTGTTATCTTCTTTAGCTCACTGCTGACCGCCGACAGCTAAATGATTTAAATTTGTAATCTGATAAAAGACATATTATAGAAGCCTATGCAAAACCGTTCTTATAGTATGTGCATAGAAATGTTGATTTAAAGATTCATTTTTGAATCAAATATCGAATTTGGTTACCAAATGGGGAAACCTGCTTCCAATTATTTTGATGAGCTGACCGGCAACCAGGGTTACGAGACTTAGACCGATGCTTATTGTCCAACCGATAAAACCAGGATTAGCAACTTTTAGGATGTCTGATAAACCGGGAATATAGATAGCTGCCAAAATCAAAAGGACGCAAAGTAATAATGCTCCCCAAACGTATTTGTTTTTCGTGATTTCATTAAAAAATAAATTAGATCGCCAGCCTCTCATATTAAACACATGCCATAATTGAGACAACGCTAAGGTCAGGAATGAAATCGTTACGGCACGAATACGCATCATACCAATAACATTCAAAGCCAGAGCCAGCGCTCCTAATACAGAGGCGGTAATGAAAAATCCGTAAACCATTACACCAATCCAGTGCCTTCGTTCCATAATAGACTCTTCTGGGTTTCGTGGCGGACGCTTTAAAACATTCTTCTCACCATGTCCTACTCCTAAGGCAAGTGCCGGAAATATATCCGTAACCAGATTCAAGAATAATATTTG